>JAGXGJ010000055.1 GCA_024636875.1 Methylococcaceae bacterium
CTCTCTGGTGAATTCATCGTTTGTTTCCTTATCTTTTGAACTTTAGGCAGTTCACGGATAGGGAGACTCTCGATGATTCCCGTAATTGTCAAACTTTGTGAGTCCCCCAGCAGAGCTGGGGGTTTACTTATGATTAATTAACTTACGGGTACAAAAAAGAATGGGCTGCCTTCGTGTCCTGCATGTTGCATAGCGGAATATTGCGGCATTTGTTGAAAACCGATGGTGGCTGCAGATCGTCTGACTTTGCTGGCAACTGCGCTGTAAAGCATATAGTCCTCCATTAATCCTTTATTAGCTTTGAGTGCCTTGAGTAAAGCATTAGCGAATATTGAATGGTTGCCGCTCCCGGAATCCAGTACCGGTTTTACGCCGCCTGATGTCATGACTGTTCGGGCTTTACGGTTAATCATGAAATTCAGCCATTTTTCGCGTTTATTTTCCGGCATGTCATCAGGAATGCGGGCAATAGAGTTTGTCGTCATGGCGCCAGAATAACAGGAATCGGCAATCACCAGGATATGTTTGGCCGAAATAACATTCAGATATTCCGTGATGTTATAGCTGGATAACCAATTTGCGGGATTATTCGCTTCCGCATCTATTGGCAACCAGTAAGCGCTTTGGTCGGTTTTATCAATATCGCCATGTCCCGCATAATAAATCAATAAATTATCCTTGTCAGTCAATGAATTTCGTAAATTATTAAGCGAAGTCATGATCTGATGTCTGTTTGCATTAATCAGTAATGTTGTTTTATACCCGTAACGAGTTCGCAGAATTTCATCTATTGCCTTGGCATCATTCACTGATGTTTTAAGTGCAGGCAAATCAGCGTAATCATTGTTGCCGATGATTAGGGCATAAAACCGGCCAAAATCAATCGACGGGTAGGAACTTGAAATGGTTTTCCCCGGTACTTCATGACTAGCCAAAGTTGATTCCTGGCTCTTGGTCAGCAAATTAAAGCTCACACTGCTGCGCTGGTCTTGCTTGTCTGTGGCAACTACTTTCACCACTGTTAAGGGTTCTATAATGGCTATTTCTGATCTAAAAAGTCCATTCTTGTCTACCTGTACAGGTTGTTGATTTATTTCCAGACTTTTTAAGCCCGAAGAGGAGGATATCTTTCCGGCAATTTCTTTTGTTTTAGCAATGGATCGTAATTGATAACTTGGACTTCCACGGGTTAGTGTGATAGGCGGGTCAATAATTTCTATGACCGGACCGGCTTGTACAAGCTGCAGAGTCGGCTGATTTTCCAGGGCCTCGAGGGACCTTTGTGCGACTGAAATCGAATTTTTAAGCGCTTTGATTTGTTTTCCCTGATCTGATAAATCACTTTTCGCCTGGGTCAGATTGACGCGTAATTTTTCAACAAGAAGCTTGTCCTGAGTAGTTTTCGCTTGTGCTGATCTCTCATCAATCTTATCCATATCCACTTTGATCTGGTCAACAGTGTCATGATATTTTGCCTCAATTGCTTGTAACCGGGCATTCATTTCTGCAAGTTTATTTTTTGCAATCTCTATCTGCTGCTCCCACTTGCGAACTTCGGTTGAAGCTGTATCCGGTTTTGATTTGGCTTTAATTTGTTTCGCTTTTTTTTGTGATTTTGTTTTGGTTTTAGCAATCTGATGCCGTTGAGTTTCCAAAGAGGGCTGCTTGGCTTCCCGGTCGTTTTGTATGGAATCAGTTTCAGACCTGGCAATAATTTGATTTCGCTCATTTTTAAATTTAGTTTCAAGCTGAGAAACTTGTTGCTGTTGAGTTTCTAAATTGTACTGATTGGTTTCCAGATCTTTTTGTAGAGAATGGATCAAGTTTTCATTACGTTTAGATTTGCCTTTTTCTTGATTTAACTTATTTCGCGTGTTTTCAAGCTGATTTTCAATAGTAAGCAATTTCTGCTTTTGAATGGATAATTGCTTCTGGGTCTGATCAAGTTGCTTGCGCAGGTTTTCTGCCTCTTCCTTATACCCTTTAGATTCCTGGCGCAATTGTTCCAATTGTTGCTGATAATCGCCGGATACAGTAGCTTCAGTAACCGTGGCAAACTGCAAATCCGTATTCTCAAGGCCTGATGCCTTGCGGTACCAGTTCAGGGCAGCAGCCTTGTCTTGCTTGACCCCGAGCCCTTTTTCATAAAGATAACCCAGGTTAATCTTGGCACTGGAATTACCTTGAATAGCGGCTTTTAAGTACCACTGGGCAGCAAGCGCGGGATCGGCAATTCCACCCAAGCCTTTTTGATAAATTTCACCTATAGTGACCTGAGCCTCTGCATCTCCTTGCTGCGCCTGGGGCAGCCAGACTTTCAGCGCCGAAGCATAATTAGCCCGGTCATAAGCAACATATTCCCCGCCACGAATTTCACAATCACCTGCGGTTGTTTTAACCGGGCGTCGTGCAGAAAGATAGGTCATTTGGCTGCCCAATTTGCGGATTTGCCCCGGTAACAGGCAATCAACAATAAAAAGCTTGTCGGTATCTTGCGGGCTATAGCCTTCAGCGGCTTTAGTACGGTTCAGATCAGAAATAGAACTGGCTTGGCAACCTATTAGTGCAGTTAAGATTGCGACCAGGAAAATATGGCCTAATTTTGCAGGCGTAAAAGACAGTTCGTCAATACAAGCTCGTTTACTTATTGATTTCATGCGTGACTCCACAAATTAGGGATATACACTAGCCGGAATTGCCGCAGCTAATGAATATATTCCAAGACTTTAAAGAGATTGTATATTAAATCTGTGGAGCAACAAAATTAAGGACCGCAAATACAAAGCCGAATACAAATAATCCTGGGTTGAACATTTATAATGCCTTTGAATATTTACTACAGAACCTATGTATTTGCTCAGCATGCGCATGGTGTGGTCCGTTTCTAGGCTTCGTAGCTTTATTAGAAGTAGGCCAGGTTGGTTTGAGTCTGTGCGACTGAGAAACAGAAAAAAAGCCTGGAACACTTTTTTCTTGTTGGTTGATATCCCAAAGACAGCCAAGTTTTTTGCGGATCAGTGCATTATACGAAATATTATTTTACCGAGTTAATGATCAAAAACTTTGACTTCTGGGATCAGGTTTTTTATTCTAACGTCAGAAATGCCGAATCACTCTGGGGGATTGGTTATGTCGAACACAAGAAAAACGAAAAAGATAACGACGACGGTCGCTTTTGCGGTTAGTTTAGTTTTTTCATCGTCAGGGCATTCTGCGGACGTGACGTGGAACGGACCTGGAGTTGAGGATCCAAATCCGGCAAACTGGAACATTGCAACTAACTGGACTTTGCCGAATGAGGATAATCAGATTCCTGTAGCAGGCGATAACGCGATTTTGCAGTTCTCGAACATCTTAAATCCTGCTCTGAACACCGTTAACTACGTCAACACACTTAATCCTTCGCTTGGAAGTGTCACAATCACCGGGAATTTGAAGCCGGGTACCGTCCCGGTGGGCGGGGATATGACCTTGAATCAGCAACAGGATGCGCTCACCACGAACTTATTGACGGTGGATGGTTTGAACGGGCAGAAGGGTATCTACAGCCTGGGCGGTACTGGCAACCTCACAGCTGGCACTGAAATAATCGGCAACGCGGGTACCGGAATCTTCAACCAGACCGGCGGCACCCATACGGTAGCAGGTACACTCACCCTCGGCGATCAAGCCGGCAGCAACGGCACCTACAATCTCAGTGGCGCCGGCAGTCTCTCAGCTGGTCCGGAAATAATCGGCAACGCGGGTACCGGCACCTTCAACCAGACCGGCGGCACTCATACGGTAGCAGGCACACTCACCCTCGGCGATCAAGCCGGCAGCAACGGCACCTACAATCTCAGTGGCACCGGCAGCCTCACAGCTGGCTCCGAAATAATCGGCAACGCGGGTACCGGAATCTTCAACCAGACCGGCGGCAGTCACAGCGTCACGAATACGCTGACGATCAACAGCGGGGGCACCTATCTCCTGGGCGGCGGCACATTGAACGCAGCCAGCCTGCTCAATAATGCCAATTTCGACTTCTCGGGTGGGGCTCTCAGCGTTGGCCAGATTACCAATACCGGCACATTGATTCTGAGCGGCGCCGGTACACGCATACTCAGTGGCAACGTGACTAACCAGGGTATCTTCAACTTGACCAACACGACCACGCAATTCACGGGCAATTTTAACAACGTCGCCGGCGGCAGCCTTGCCGGCGGACAGCTCATCAACAACGGCACGCTGAACTATTCCGGCGGGAGCATCAACACCAACCTGACCAACACCGGCACCGTAAATCTAAGCGGAGCCGGCAGCCGCATTTTTGACGGCGACATTATCAACGAGGGCACTTTCAAAGTCACCGACACAACGGCAGTCTATAACGGAAACTTCGACAACCAGGGCGCCTATCTCAGCGATCCTTCAGTCAATGATTTTCAGAACCTCAATGTAGGACCTCAGGGCTTTCTCACCGGCGGCGCGGGTGACACCTTTATTGTCAGGGGGGATTTTACCAATTCCAGCACCCAGAACACGGCCTGGAATACCGAACAATCGAATCTGGTCTTCGCTTCAAGTTCCGCCCCGGCGCCAACCGGAACACCTCACCAGATGGCCCTGGCAAGCGCCGATCTCGGTCCCGGTACCCTGGCTTTTCAAAACAATTTCGCCTGGGACCAGGTGACCCTGGAAAGCGGCAACAGTCTTGTTCTGGTCGATGGCAACAGCACACCCGGCGCAGCCCTTTATACGTCCCGCCTCGAGCTCGGCAACGGTGTCAGCCAACTTGCGAGTATTTCCAGCGATTACAACATCTACTACGCCCCTTCCCAAAACCCATTCTTGTCAGGAAACGTCTTCAATCTCGGCAGCGGTATCGGTCAGCTGATACCCGAAGGCTTTACCTTCTTGCCACCACCAGGCACAGTACCGGGTATCACTACCAATGAGCAGAGCTTCGCCGGGGCGCTGGATTCGGCGTGTCCCTTAGCGACCGGCGTTCTGGCCTTACGCTGCCGGGAACTCCGGGTCCTCGACAGCGCCCGGCGGCAGGCCGCTGTTGAAAGCCTTACGCCGATCCAGCAACTGAGTCAGATCGCCCAGCCGATCAAGTTCAATTTCGCCCGGATGGAAGCCCCGCTGTTACGGATGGCTCAACTCAGAAGCGGCCACGTTCAGCCCGTCTCACTGAGCCTCAACGGCTACCAGATTCCTCTCGCCAAGTACCCGTCCGCGCTGGGCTCGAAGGCTCGAGGAGGTGCTGCAGGGGATCCTGACCCAGCAGACGAGCTGTTCCGGGACAAACCTTTCAGTGTATTCGTTCAGGGCAAACTGGACTTCGGCAGCCAGGCCAGCAACCCCGAAAGTCCAGGCTTGAATCTTGACAGCCGCGCCATCACGGTGGGCAGCGATTATCGCTTTAACGATAAACTCGTCGCCGGGGCTGCCATCGAGTACAACAACGTCCACACCAGCTTCAACAATGGCGGCGGCTCGATGCAAACCAATTCCATCATTGGCGCCCTCTACAGTAGTTATTACCTGCCCCAGGACTTTTATGTCGATGGTCTTGCAACCTTCGGCAACAATAATTATGCGCTGACCCGCACCTTCCAGTACCCGGGCTTTGACAGCCGCGCCACCAGCAGTCCCGACGCCTTTCAGTACGCTTTTGCCGCGACTGTAGGCAAGGACATCGCCTGGCGGGAATGGCTGTTTAACCCCTATACCCGCTTCGAGTACATCCAGCAGGATGTGGATGGCTATCAAGAAAGCGGCGGCGGTGGTTTCGCAATGGACGTCAGCCCGCAAAGTGTCTACTCCGCGATTAGCAGCCTCGGCACCCAAGTAAGCTACAACTCCAGCCAGTCATGGGGTATTCTGGTTCCGTCGATCCGCGTTGAATGGGAACACCAGTACTTGAACAATAATCAGAACACTTCGATAACCCTGGCTTCTGCCGCCGCCGGTACAGGCAACTTCGTCATTCAAACAGGCCAGCCTGACCGTGACTACGTGAACCTCGGTGGCTCCGTCTCGGCTACCCTGCCCGAGGGTGGATCGGCGTTTGTGCGCTACGAAACGCGACTGGGACAATCGTACATCACTAACCATATCGTTGAGTTGGGGGTCAAAATTCCGTTCTGAGGCGCCAGTCAACCGTCAAAGGCTTTGCTTGATTCTGATGTAAATATATTCAGTATCGTTACAAATGCAGCATATTTTCTGTTTTTGTTCCCCGATTCCAGGTTGGGAATGGATATCCTGGCAGCTCCTAGCTTCCCCTGTTTTTGAAGCCGGAGATTGCAAGACAAGGATTCCCAGGCTTGGAGCTGGGAACCCGTAAATTAAACCGGGTGATTATAAGTCAGGTTTTTTTCGAGCGTGCGTACAATGCAGCGCCAACTATGCCAGCCTGATTTAAAAATGCGGCTGGCTTTACCGGCGCTTTCACGGTGATTTGTCCTTTAAACTTGTCAAATTTTTTACTGGCGCCTCCGCCAAGAATGATCAGATCAGGCCAAAACAGCACTTCCATCATGGTGAGGTAAGAGTTGAAACGGTTGCCCCAGCTTTTCCAACTCAAACCTTCAGCATCTCGAACCGCATCCGATGCATAATGTTCGGCTTTTTTTCCATTTTTCAAATACAAATGGCCTAATTCAGTATTGGGCAATAACTTTCCATCCGTGAAAAACACCGAACCCAGTCCAGTGCCAATCGTTATCAGCAATACTACACCGGATTGATCTACACCCTCGCCAAATTGCATCTCCGCCAACCCGGCTGCATCCGCATCATTCAGGCAAAAACAAGGACATTTTGTAGCTTCTGAAAACAGTTTATCGATAGGGGTACCGATAAACAATTGCGATATATTAGCCGCTGTCCGAGCTACACCGTGTTGAATGGCGGCCGGGAAACCGCAGCCCACTAATCCTGTCCAGTCAAAATGAAGGACAAGCTCTGCGAGGACAGCTGCAACCGCTTCCGGCGTTGCGGGTTGCGGGGTCTGAATACGGTGACGACCGCTGACGAGTTCGCCCGTTACAGTATCAACAATAGCACCTTTAATACCTGAACCACCGATATCTACACCGAGAATCTGCATAAAAGCTCCTGAGAATAAATTATTATTTGTGCATCGCAGGTTGAACCAATGTTCATGCGATATATCAGTTAGCCTACCTTGAAAGGTTATAATTTTCCAGTTTTTGTTACTATTTGCCGGTCTCGGTTTCGTCGCTATTAAAGGCTATTGCCGCGACGAAGGCGTCGATTCTAAAACCCGTGCGCTGGAGCGGCAGGGTATACATTTCCAGGTTTAACGAGGAAATGAACAATACGCTCAATATTTACCGAGGCGGTTAAATTTTATTTTTAAAGCATCGTTCTTATTACGGCCCGGTTCCAGCAGGTTTTCGGCAAATCCGTTAGGCCTTAAATCGCCGCAGCAAGGCAGTTTTTGCTCTGAGCGAAGCTTTGCCAGGTAATTTTTCGTATGGCGTTTTGTAGATGAAAAGTGCTCTAATGTATAATCGTGTGTCAAAAATTCAGATCGCAAACTCAAAACGCCTGACCAGCCCAAGATAGAGACTACTCATGAATCGGCAACAAACTATTATTCCCGGGTTTCCATTATTAAGCAGCATCATAGCGGCATTGGTGCTAACAGCTTGTGCCACCACCACACAACAAGAGGCTGAGCAGGATGATCCCTGGCAAGGGTGGAATAAAGGTACGCAGTCTTTTAACGATAGCTTCGATAAACATATATTAAAACCGGTTGCTAAAGGCTATTTGGACATCACCAATGAAGCCGTAGATGATGGTGTGAGTAATTTTTTCAGCAACATTAATGACATAGGCGTCACTATCAACGATTTTTTACAGTTCAAATTGCTGCAAAGCGGGATGGACTTCAGCCGTTTTATTATCAATACAACGGCCGGGGTTGCAGGTATTTTTGACTGGGCCAGTAAAATTGACCTGCCTAAACATAATGAAGACTTTGGTCAAACATTAGGCTATTGGGGAATACCGTCCGGCCCTTATTTGGTACTGCCATTTTTTGGTCCCAGTTCCCCCAGAGATACGATAGGGCTGATTGGTGACGCCTTAATGGATCCGATAACCTATGTTTCGATCTTCGGCGGTTTTGCAGGCACGGCCGCATCAACCGGCACCAGTGCCCTGGATGTGACGGATTATCGTGCCGGTGTAATGGCTTCTGAGAAAGTGGTTAATGAAGCAACCGACGGCGATCGCTACGAATTTTTAAAAAGCTCCTATCAGCAACATCGTGAATATCTGATTCACGACGGTAATTCTCCGCATGAAGTAGATCCTTTAGACTCTGACGAAAGCGGTGCCAGCGACACCGGCAACAGTTTCAAAATAGAGGAAACTCAAGGCAGTGGTGCAGCTCAATAGAGTGAGCACAAACTTTTCCTGCCCTCGCGAAACAGGTGCCACCCTCTACGATAAGTCACTTCCGGCAAATTCGAGCCTACTGATGAAAGCGCCCGTTAGCGTTTGCGTTCCAATATATTGGTTCCGGTCTTTAGTGCTCATAAAAAACAATGGTCACGTTCAGGATTATTCAGGATACGTTACCTTTATTTATTGAAAGCATTTGGGAAAATTGACATACACCCAAACCTGATTTACAGTTCAGCGTTAGGCGGTTTCTTTATAATAATAAACACATCGGAGAACATCTTATGGCAAAACCATTAATACAATTGGCATTGGATTCACTGGATTTCGATCAAACCATGAGCCTGGCCGAACAGACAGAGCCTTATATCGACATTTTCGAAGTCGGGACGCCATGTATCAAGTTCAACGGCATCGAGATGGTAAAGGCATTAAGAGGAAGATTTCCGAACAAACTGATCCTGGTCGATCTTAAAACCATGGATGCGGGTCAGTACGAAGCCACACCGTTTTACGCAGCGGGCGCCGACATTTGCACAGTTCTTGGCGTATCGGGTATCGATACAATTGCCGGTGTGATCAAGGCAGCCAAGGCGCACAATGCGGAAGCGCAGATCGACCTGATCAACGTTGAAGACAAGCTGGCATGCGCTAAAGCTGCGGCCGAAGCCGGTGCGCACATAATCGGTGTGCATACCGGCCTGGATGCGCAGGCCGCCGGGCAAACGCCTTTCGCCGACCTGCAGGATATCATCGGCCTGGGCTTGAATGTCAGGGTTTCGGTTGCAGGCGGCATTAACGAGTCAACTGTGGAAGAGGTGGTAAAATCCGGCGCCGATATCATCGTAGTGGGCGCCGCCATTTACGGCGCACCTTCCCCGACAGATGCGGCCCGTAGAATTAACCAGCTTGTCGAGGGCAGAAGCTGTACACCGCATCAACAATTGATTCTTGATAAACTTTCGTCAATCCTTAATGCAACCGAGGAGTCCTATCCAGAGATATTAACCCATATGCTGGATAGAGCGACAAGGATTTTCGTCTCAGGTGCCGGGCGCTCGGGACTCGTCTGCCGGTTCTTTGCGATGAGGCTGATGCATAGCGGTTATGATGTTAGCGTCGTCGGCGAAATTGTCACACCCAGCATTAAAAAAGGCGACCTGTTGATTATTATTTCAGGTTCAGGAGAAACCGAACAATTGATTGCTTTCACCAAAAAGGCCAGAGAAGTGGGCGCTGAAATTGTTCTGATCACGGCAAAAAGCGGTTCCACTATCGGCGATATGGCCGATGCAGTATTACAGATCGGAAAATCGGATCAGTATGTTAAAGTTGCAGGCATGCCGATGGGTACCGTATTTGAACTCTCTACCTTGTCCTTTCTCGAAGCATTGGTATCGCACCTGATTCACGAAAAAGGTATTGAAGAAGAAGTCATGAGAACGCGGCATGCCAATCTTGAATAAATTCCGCATCAACGGATGGTTGAGACTGGAAAAGTTACTCCACCTTTCCGCCGTCAAAAAAGATTGATTGGCGGCGGTAAATTACCAGAGCATAAGAAATACATTCCTATTTAGCGGTGTGCCGGGAACGCCAATTCTCTCTTACGCTCGAACAGGCTTATTCCGGCCTATTTGATAAATGAACTCATGAACCGACCATCCACCAATACACCCCCACCGACAAAAACACCGCAAGCACCAATACCTTCAAACCCCATAGTTCCATCGAACATCCGTTATAGTGACTCATAATGTCATCGACCTTATTGCTGACTTGATCCTGCATGTGAATTTTTCGCTGCATGATAGCTATCCTCGTTATGATTATTGTGGCTAATGTGAACGGTAACTGCGCATTTGTCCGACCAACACGCCCTGAATTTCAACCTGCTCCGGGTGGTAGGCCATGGCGGTCATGTTGGAATTAGCCGGGATCAACAGTACTTTCCCCGGCGATTGCTCAATGTATTTCAGGGTCGCTTCGGCTTTCCCAATCAGAGCCACCACGATCTCGCCATTGTCGGCGTAACTGCGTTCCTCGATAATCACCCAGTCGCCGTCGAATATACCGGCCTCTATCATCGAATCACCCTGAACCTGCAACACATAACAGGGCTTATCGCTTTTCAATACCTCCGGCACGGCCATGTAGTTAATGTTTTCCAATGCCTCGATCGGCTTGCCGGCGGCAATCCTGCCGATAAACGGCAGCGCGTGTTCGCAGGCAGCATAAGCCCGTTGCGCCTGGGCTGATAACCGTATGCCGCCTTGCTTGTTGCCGGTGAACGGCTCGACCAGACCAGCCGCAATCAACGCCATGATGTGTTTGTACAGCGAACCACGCGAAGCCATCCCCAGCGCAGAACAGAGTTTATCCAGCGTGGGTGGAAACGGGAATTTTTCGTGGTTATCGCGCAGAAAATCAAAGATTTCCCGCTGCCGCCGTGTTAACTCATTCATTATCGCTCCTGTTGTTTGTTTTTTGTCAGTTTAGCAAAAACAGCCAAAAATGAAAACAAAAAGAGAACATAAATTAAGCACTTTTTCTTATTTCATTATGGATCAATCACTTATTGGAACGCTCTCGACGGGCACAGGGTATCTCTCCAGACTGCGGCAGCAATCCGAAATTCATTGTCAATTTTCGTCTGAATGTTCTGAAATTCGCTATCAGACCACTGACCAAAAAGAGAATCCAGATCGTGGTATTCCCGGGTGAAATGCTTTTTTTTTATGTAGCCCTGTATGCTCTTTTAATTCATCAAGCACCCATTGATTGACACTTTTTCCGCTGGCTTGTGCTTGTTGTTTAAATGTTGTTGCCTGCCAGCTCGGGATCGATTCCGCGAATAGACAGGTTACTCATGTTTGCTCCTTAGTTATAAGTGAAGGCAGTTTGCCTGGATATTATGAATACATGAGTGGCTTGTCAACACAAAACATGAGTACGTCGATTTCTATCAAATTATTGTGCTGTTAATGACAAAGCCCTAAATCATGACTGTTGTGTTTGCAACAATACTGCGCATTCACTAAAGACAATAATACAATAAATCAATGGTATAGAATAAAATATTGACATTGGCACGACCTGTGCATTTATTTTATGTGAATGTAACTAAGGAGGTCAATCTCATGCAATTGCCAGTATTAAACGATGCCAGTTCCCACGCAGCGCATGGGAACAAGAACGGCTGTTCAGCCAGTTCTTGTGGCACTACAGATAGTCAAATGGATACGCTGCCTGATTCTATCCGGGAAAAGGTACAGAATCATCCGTGCTATTCAGAAGATGCTCATCATTATTTTGCCCGTATGCATGTTGCTGTTGCGCCGGCCTGTAATATCCAATGCCATTACTGTAACCGTAAATATGATTGCGCCAATGAATCGCGTCCCGGTGTAGTTTCTGAATTGCTGACGCCCGATCAAGCCGTTAAAAAAACGATGGCAGTTGCGGCTACTATTCCACAAATGACAGTGTTAGGCATTGCGGGTCCCGGCGACCCCTTGGCTAATCCAGAACGTACTTTTGAAACCTTCAGGCGTTTGAGCGAGGAAGCACCCGATATCAAATTGTGCGTATCAACGAATGGCCTGGCCCTGCCTGATGCAGTAGAGGAATTGTCCAAGCAC
Source organism: Methylococcaceae bacterium (assembly GCA_024636875.1). Taxonomy (GTDB): domain Bacteria; phylum Pseudomonadota; class Gammaproteobacteria; order Methylococcales; family Methylomonadaceae; genus JAGXGJ01. Next base: position 12,069 of record JAGXGJ010000055.1, read on the forward strand.
AATATCGATCACGTAACCATAACCATTAACACGGTTGATCCAGAAATCGGCGCCAAAATTTATCCATGGATTTTCTGGAACAACAAACGCATTAAAGGTAAAAAAGGCGCGAAAATTCTGATTGAACAACAGCAAAAAGGCCTGGAGATGCTGATCGCCAAAGGCATTCTGGTTAAGGTTAACTCGGTGATGATTCCCGGCGTCAACGATCAGCATTTGGCGGAAGTCAGTAAAGTCGTTAAATCAAAAGGAGCCTTTTTGCACAACGTCATGCCGCTGATTGCCGAAGCAGAACACGGCACTTTCTACGGTGTAATGGGGCAACGCGGACCTACCCCCGATGAATTACAGGATTTACAGGATGCCTGCTCCGGCGATATGAACATGATGCGTCACTGCCGTCAATGCAGAGCCGATGCCGTAGGCTTGTTAGGCGAAGATCGCGGAGATGAGTTTACGCTGGACAAGATTGAAGAGATGGAAATTGACTACCAGGCTGCGATGGAAAAACGCAAGGTGATTCATCAAGCCATACAGGAAGAAATGGACAGTAAACGTTTGGAAAAAGTTGAAAAGGCCCAGCAATTCAAGCAGGAGCCTAAACTTACCACGCGTCCGGTATTGATGGCTGTAGCCACCAGTGGGCAGGGTGTAATTAACATGCACTTTGGTCATGCCAAAGAGTTCCTGATTTATGAAGCATCACCTGAAGGCGTACGCTTTATCAGTCACCGCAAAGCCGATCAATACTGTGGCGGCGACAGCACTTGCGGCGATGGTGAAAGCGTCTTACAACTGACTATCCGCGCCTTGGCAGGATGCGAGGCGGTGTTGTGTTCAAAAGTCGGTTATGAACCCTGGGAAATGCTGGAAGCAGCAGGTATCGCTCCGAATGGCGAACATGCGATGGAACCCATCGAAGAAGCTGTCATCGCAGTTTATAAAGAAATGGCGGCCGCCGGCAAGCTGGATGAAAAACCCGAGGCGGCCAGGGCGAGTGCATAGGATCGAACTGCTGAATTAAGATGCATGAAGCCCTCTCCAGCGGGAGAGGGTTTGGGTGAGGAGAAATCAACACAGGAAAAAAATCTTCCTTTACTCCCCTCATCCCGGCCTTCTCCCTCAAGGAGAAGGAGAGATTATCCCTGTTAGGTTAAGCCCAGTCTAACCCAACCAACGGTTCAGGAGATTGTTATGGCGGTAAAAATTATTGAGTCTTGCGTTAATTGTTTTGCATGCGAGCCGGTTTGTCCTAGTAAAGCCATTTATGAGGCCAAACCGCATTTTTTGGTTAATCCTAAAAAATGCACCGAATGCGAAGGTGACTTTCCGGTCTTTCAATGCGCCAGTATTTGCCCGATTGAAGGGGCGATATTGAATTCACTTGGCGAGGCGATTAATCCGCCCGGTTCATTAACGGGTATTCCGCCGGAAAAAATGGCTGAAGCAATGGCTGAGTTACAGTCCCACTAATTGAGGGCACATCTGATGGCTACTGTCACTTTTTACGAAAAACCCGGTTGTGCTAACAATACCCGGCAAAAGAAACTGTTGGAAGCCGCGGGTCATCAGGTTGTTGCAAAAAATTTATTAACTGAAATGTGGCAGCCTGAGCGCTTACGGGCTTTTTTCGGTGCATTTGCGGTACGGGATTGGTTCAATTACAGCGCGCCGTCGATCAAATACGGCGATATTGAACCTGAAAATCTTACTGAGCAGGAAGCCCTGGCGCTGATGCTGGAAAATCCGTTGTTGATTCGCCGCCCCTTGATGCAAGACAACGATAGTTTGATGGCAGGATTCGATCAGCAAACAGTGGACAACTGGATAGGCTTGCAAAAAATGGAGACAGCTCCGGATTTGGAGAGTTGCCCTCGAACGCTTGCACAGCCAGGCCGCGGTCATGAGTAAGCTACCCCTTTTAACCATTGAAGGCGTACCACAGGCCGTTGCATTATCGCCCAGGGTATACTGGATAGGCGCTCTCGATCCTGATTTGCGTACCTTTGACATCATTTTAAAAACCGCCAACGGTACAAGTTACAATGCTTATGTGGTTAGAGGCAGCGAAGGCGTTGCGATTATTGATACAGTAAAGGAAAACTTCGCTGCTGATTTTTTTGCCCGTCTGGAGTCGGTCGTGCATTATGACGAAATTACGGTCATCGTCCTGAACCATCTGGAACCCGATCATACCGGCGCACTGCCCGAACTGATGCGCCGGGCGCCGCAAGCCCGGCTTTACATTTCCCAGAAAGCGCAATCCATGCTCAAGGCCTTGTTAAAACAGGACGAATTTGATTTCACCCCGGTAACCACCGGTGACAAAGTAACGCTGGGTGACAGAAACCTGGAGTTTTTACATACCCCGTATTTACATTGGCCAGATACGCAATGCACCTATTTGGTCGAAGAAGAAACCCTGTTTTCAGGGGATGTGTTTGGCTGCCATTTTTGTGATGTACGTTTATTTAACGATGAAGTCGGCGATTTTCGTTTTTCGTTTGAATATTATTATGCTCACATCATGCGGCCGTTTAAAGACTATGTAAATCGGGCGCTGACTCTGATTGAGCCGCTACCGTTGAATGGTATCTACCCTGCGCATGGACCTCTGTTACGTGATCAGCCACAACGGTATGTGCGGCGCTATTGCGAACTATCGCGTTCCACCTTGCAAAGCGAAATCAGTGCAGGCAAAAAAACCCTGCTGATCTTCTATATCAGTTCCTATGGTAATACCCGTCGCATGGCCGAAGCCATTTATGAAGGCGCAATGACTATCGAGCATGTCCGCGTTTCTTTATATGATCTGGAAGGGAGTGAAATCAGTCCTTTTGTGGATTTGATAGAAGGCGCAGATGGCCTGATTTTTGGAACGCCAACCATCAACGGCGATGCGGTTAAACCCGTGTGGGATTTATTGTCCTCATTAGCGGTAATCAATCTCAAGTCCAAACTGGGCGGCGTGTTCGGTTCTTATGGCTGGACCGGAGAAGCCGTAAAAATGGTTGAGGATCGTTTACGCGGGCTCAAGTTGCGCGTTCCTATTCCGGGGATGCGCATCAAGTTAATTCCGACAGATGAAGAAATCCTGCTCTGTCGGGAATTCGGGCAAGAAATGGCCAAGGATCTAATGGGTTTAAGGCAATCTAAAGTGATTGATATCGCGGATCTTGCTTAATATTTTTTTAACACATCAGGAGAATAGAAATGGCGAAAGCGTCGATTACCTTTGAAGATATAAACGTTACCGTTACCGCACCCGCGGGCACCCGGCTTATCGAAATTTCAGAAAAAGTCGGTTCGGGTATTACTTATGGCTGCCGTGAAGGCGATTGCGGCACATGTATTACGAAAGTCACGGAAGGCTGGAACAATCTGACTGAGCCGTCTGTACTGGAAGATAAAGTCTTGCGGGAAAATATGGCGGGCAAACATAATCGACTGGCATGTCAGGCCCAGGTTCTGGGCGGGGCAATTAAGGTCAAGCCAGTTTAAAACACACAATTTCATTCTCATGTTTTTGCGTCAATAGTCATAGTTATAAGAATTTTTGCCAAGCACAATTCCGCTGGCTGAGCGAAGCCGAGGCCAGCAGTTCGCTTCGACTTCGCTCAACGAACGACTTATTAAAATGACAGTGACGCCTTTGGGCAGGAATGAAAAGGTAGGAATAAACGTCGAGTGCTTCAGGAGTGGAACGACTCGACAACACATTACACTTATTTAAGGAGTCAGTCATGGCATTAGTTACTTTTTCAAATCCCGAATACCGGGATAAAACCGTCTATGCAGTAGCAGGCAGTCATACAGAGACACTGTTGAAACTGGCACGGGAAAACAAAATCCCGATCAATTATGAATGCGAGGATGGAGAATGCGGCACCTGCCTGGTGAAAGTCAGCAGTGTCGATAAAAAACTCGAACGTATGTGTGGCCCTTTGACGGAAAAAGAAAAAGCCGTATTAAGACAATCCGGAAAACTCAGCAAAGAGGAAATGGAGCAAATGATTGTTGATGATTTTCCATCACCCTGGCGGTTGGCTTGCCAGATGATTGTCAGAGATGAAGATATTCTGGTCGAATATTAACCATGTCTACGGCACTCCAACTTCAGGATGACCGGGATCAGATCTATTCCCGGTTAACAGCAAAGCCCATGGCTACACCTAATCATGAATGGTTGGCCTGTATGGTAGCCAGTTGGTGTACCGGACAAGGGGTTCTACCTGACTATCTGGGGTTGGAGTCTGATCAGTTTAATGCGTTAAACAACCATTTTTTTCCAGACTGTAGCATTCCGGAACAACAAGCTCCATCGGGCAGCAAGCTGGACTTTAGCCGTATGCTGGAAAAAGAAGATCTGGTCAATCTGCTGAAACATTACTGCAGACCCGATACCTTTGAAATGGATTGGATGATTGCCATTATTGTTGCCGGTTGTCTGGGCAGCGATCACTTATGGCAGGATTTGGGTCTTTGGTCGCGCTCACAATTGAGCGCGATGCTGCAATACAACTTTCCCGAATTGGCCGCAAAAAATGACCAGGATATGAAATGGAAAAAGTTCTTGTATAAACAGCTGTGCGAAGCGGAAGGCTTGTATTTATGCCGCGCCCCCTCGTGCAATGTCTGTATTGACTACCCCAAATGTTATGGTCCTGAGGAATAGGGAAACTCGTAAAAATTAACTGTCACAATCGTCACAGATTCACAGATTATCTGAAAGCGATGCTGGTAACCAACAACACCGGCGAATTTCTGCACGTTCCAGGCCTTGCCGTGGAGGATTGGTCAACGCAACCTTGAAACTTGCCTGGCAAAGGTCTCTTGTTTTGTAATATCGAAAGCGGACATGGGCATATCCGCATTCCGATACTCTATTGAAGCTTGGGAATGCCGGACATAAATCCAGCACTGCACATGTGCTGGATAAACACCCTGCCCGATTACTCGCTGACAGCTTCTATCTTCGTTCGACAAGTCGCTTAAGCACCTTTCGGTCCCGCAAACCACCAAATTATCAGACCGACAACGGGCAGCAGTAAAATCAAAAGCACCCATAAAACTTGCGATCCAGTAGTAGCGCCACTTTTTACGGTGCTGATAATGGCCCAGATGTCCAGGACAAGCACGATAAAACCCAGAAAACCGCCGACTTGAATATCCATAAAACCCCCCTAACAGGTTTGTGTTTAATAAAATACTATTTTGCCTCATCAGTTTCAGACTTTACACTTAAAAAACAGATGAGTTCTGTATGGTAACGCACATTGCACAGCTTGCATCAATTTTTAAGCATTCTTTAATTGATCAGTTAATACCAGATATCACGTGGAATTAACAACGCCACCGGGAATGTTTCAAGTATTTCTTCGATGTTGAGATCCATAAGATCATCAACCGCTTTGACCGGCATTGCTACTGCGTCGCAGAACCAGGCAACAGTAATTTGGATCGTTGCTCGCTTGTGATTGCTAAATGCCTGGGCGCAGCTATCGACGCAAAGTCAGGTCGGGCAACAGTTTTTCGTTGCCCGACATTTCTACTGGTGATGGAAAGACGGGGAAAAATCGAAATTCGTCATTATATTGAATCATGGTATTGAATCATGGAAATGTCGGGCATAAACAGCATGCCCGACTACAGAACTGCTGTGTTGGACGAAGCCGCTAACGCAGCAGAAAAAACCCTTACCGCTTAAACTCTAGCCGTACTCAAAACCGAGTGCGATACATTTGGAGTTTAAAATGACTGTTACAGAACAAGCGCGATTTCAAGAATTATACACTCGTCA
>JAGXGJ010000056.1 GCA_024636875.1 Methylococcaceae bacterium
AACTCTTCCAGAGCCCCCCATTTCGCTACGCCCCCAAAAACATATTTGCTTATATTAAGCATCGATTATCGTCGGGCTTGTCCAACAACCGGATAAGATTGTGGTTCGCTTTGCTCACACAATCTATCCTTATTCGTTAGAAACCATTCGGGATGTAGCTCCGCTAGACATAAAAATATAAGCAACAAAAACCAACGTCAGAAACACTATCAATTCATTCATTTTTACACACTCCAAAAACAACTGGCAACACAAGTAAAAACCGGGGAGAATTGCTTTTGAAATGATCAATAGCCATTCTAAACCCGGCGTATTTGTTCGATACATACCTTAAAGTATCGAGCAATAACTTGAGCAATTTATATACCAAAATAACAAGCCTCGTTATCTGTGGCAATCATGCCAAAAAGTATGTTGTTTTGTCGGTATTTGTTGTACTTTGTTGTGACATTTTCTACAAAATACAGGCGTCCCAGCTTAAAACAGGACATCTATTACTCAATTTCTCTCAGAATTTACAGCTTCAAGCGGAAGATTTTTCTTCAGATAATTTAGGTTTTATCATAACTGGACATAACAAAAAACCAATCACCACAGTCAGGCCAACAACCCCCGCTAAGGTTTTTAACACCGCGGTATCGGCGATTGCCAAACAGCCAAAGGCTACGGCACTGGTAAGCATGGATGCGGCCATTGCGCGATAGGTCAGGGTGATTTCACCACCGCGGTTTTCCATAAAGAAAATGCCGAAGTCATCACAAATCGAAATGGCCAGCAGAAAGCCGGTTAGATGCAGGAAACTTATCGGCTGTCCAGTTAACGACAAACCACCGGCAATAATAACTGCCGCACTTAACGATGGCAGTAAGGTTTGCAGCGCCGGCCAGGGACGGCGATACCCGATCCACAGCAAGGCAAAAATGATGGCCATACCGATTGCAGCCAGGATACAGGCACGTTTGGTATATTGTGTTGTCAGGTTATTGAGCAAATCGCGCTGACTAAAATAATGGACATTATCCAGCTTGTTCAAAGCTGTCTGTACAGCTTCCGGATCATGATCGGCCAGCCAGATCATAATCAGCACTCGATCCGGATTGATGACCAGTTGATGCTCGATCATGTGTTTTAACGGCGATGCCAGTAATTGTTGCGCCGTCAATGGCGCTGTTTCCGGATAATCCGGATGACCGAGTTTGGCAATTGACAATCCCTGCGCCTTTAATGCTTGTTGCCAGGTTTTTATAACTGTAGCATCCAGTCGTTCTCGTAATAGTGCAGCATTATGTTGCTGCTGTTGTGAAGATAATATCCAGGGATATAAACCAAAATAATCTTGCAGTTTATGTTCGGTTTTAAGTCTTTCGAGCACAAGATACACCTGCTCGGCTTTCTGTAATGCAATTTCAGGATCTTTGGCACTGATCAGTACAAAACGTCCAGGTTCAATACTGACCATGCGTTCACGTATTGCTTTGTCAATGGCCTTCAGATAATTTATTTCCGGGGTAAGTTCCTGCAAATCCTGGATCCAGTGCAACGATGGCAAGTTGCTGGCCGCAGCGGCTATAAGCAAGATGACTACAGGCACTATTTTCGCCCTATGCTGCGTGCAAAACAACAGCCAGTATTCCAGTATACCTCTGCGTCCCGCCATAGCTAAACCGGGTAAATCCATCAGCAAACTGGGCAACACATAGCGAGTCAGCAGCAACGCACTGAGAATAGCCGCCGCTGAATATACGGCTATCTGTTTAAAGCCCGGATAACCTGAAAAACCCAAAACGCCATAACCAACGCTGGTGGTAATCGCGCCCATTGCCATACTCGGCCAAATGCAGATAATAGCCGCTTCACGTTTATCGCGAGGAGCATTTTGTCCATGCACCAGGCCATGAATGGCGTAGTCCATGCAGACACCGCTCAAGGTGCTGCCGATCGCCAGGGTCATGCCATGTACGTAACCGAAAACCGCGTGAGTAATCAAGACAGCAATGGCAGTCGTTGCAAGCAGTAGCGAAAAGACAATCAAGAGTGCGCGCAGCGAGCGGAACAACCATAAAAATATGGCCACCAGCGCCAGCGACGATAAGACGCCAACTTTGGCAATATCACCTTCGATCATGCTTTGTGTAGCAATAGCAAACACCGGAACACCGGTCATTTCCAAACGGTATTGATCATTTTGCCGGTTGTTCCAGGTATCAAACGTTTTGATGATTTGGCTGTGAATACCGCGCTGCACGCCGACATCCAAACCTGAGGCAGCAGTCTCCAGTTGCAGATTTTGAAATGGACCTTGATGAGTTTGAACGTTTTTCAGACTTTGCCCGGCGATGGAACGAAAACCGTTCAGGGACAGCAGGAGCGGATCTTGCAGCGCTATGGGTTTGATGATGGATGCTTGGGGCGACAATAAAGCGCTCTTTAACGCAAGCGCACGTTGAGTCAACGCTTCCGGCGACAATATTGCCCTTAGGCCGGTTTCCGGGTCGCGGCTATACAAATGTGCTGCATGTTGCGCATAGATATGACCGATCGTTTTAAAAGCCGCACGCGATTGTTCGACGCGCCAGACATCGGTGACGCCATTAATGACTTTAAGCTGGCTTATCAGCCGATCAATCTGCCCTGTTGCGGTGATGGCTTCACCTTTCGGATCGACAATGGACAGCACATAACGTCTTGATAAAGCACCCGATTGCATTTCGCTTGCCAGCAACATTTCGTCATCGCTATCGCCTGCAATAATGAAAGCCGATAAATCGCTTTTTATCGGCGTCGTCAAAACAGCCAAACTTGCCAGAATGGGCAACAATGAAAAAAACAGATATTTACGCAGAGTGTATGAAATGGTCATGAAGCAGGAATCTTTGCTTAAGGGAGGACGTGTATTAGTTATTGATTTGAATTCGGAAGACATTAAAAAACGCAGTTTTCACATAAGAATCCGCCAGATTTTTGGGTCATGATGTCGGACTCTCTGCTAATGTTTATCCACTTTTGCACAACAAAGAAATACACTTGGCTCTAAATCATTAGTAGAGAAAACAAATGCAACCCGAAATAAGCAACTGCCTGATCAGAGCCTTCGGTTTTTGGGTTACATCGTTTTCTTTTTGCTGATGTCTCTGGAAAGCCCAAAAGTGCAAATTCCAGGCGAAATCTTCAGTGCACTACTGTAGACTGTACAACGTCTCTATAATTTTGGAAACATCGTATTGTAGTGCGGGGAACCCAGACTTCAACCATGGCAACGAAGGCGGCAACCGATAAAACGGGGTTTTGCACCGTCTCAGCAAGCTATTCTCCCAGTAATTCCCGGTATAGTTGGTTTACTCTGGACTTTATTTCCTCCCCTTCCGCATCTTTGCGCAGCGAGAATTCACTGAGATCGCCATCCGCCTGCCTGACTTTGATGGTGTTGGCCTGCTGCTGCGGCAATCCGGAAATGACAATGCTGAAACCGGATTCACTGTCCCGTTTGGGTTTCAACGTCATGACCCAGCCTTGCTTGTCACTGGAAAATTCAATCCGGTACATTTTTTGTAATGTAGCTTCATCGGCATTGATTAACGCCTTGAAAACCGCAATATTCAGGCTCAAAGGATTATCCTCTTCAATTTCCCCCTGATGCCGGACATCATTAACGGGCTCAAAATAGAACATCTTATCGCCTTGGATGCCCATCAACAGGCGCTCTGGCTTTAGCTGTTCCTTAATCATAATGTCGGGCGGCAGTGAATACATATAACCGCTTCCCTGCCAGGGCTGCTCCAGCAATTCCAGCCTGCGGGTTTCCTGATAGGCGATTCTGACCGCCGTATCCGATTTCATTCGCTGCATCAGCGCGGACAGTGAATCATCGGCACGACTGATGTTGCCGCCTAGAAATGGAATGAGCATCAAGCCAAGAACATAGGCCTTTAAATCATTCAGCTTCATTCAACGCCCCTGTACATCCATCCAGATTTTACGGCCATTTACAATCATGGTTTTGATAGTCGATTGAGGGTCAGGTATGCCGAGATAGGGAAAACGAAAATGGCGGTAGATATATTCTCCAATCACCAACACGCCGATCATCAGATAAATCAACACGCCGTTATACAGCGTCCACCAGAAGTCTGTACCCCAGATTGCCAGCACAACACACATAATGGCATTGAAGGCAAAAAAAACGGTCCACAGGATAGTCAACTGGCGGCAATATTCACTGATACCGGGCGGAAATTCCGGAAATTCCAGGCGCACGAAACTTTCAATAAAAGACGGCCCCTTGCCTTTCAGCAACGTCCGTCCGAAAAAATACATCAGCAGCAACTGGATCAGCACCGGCAATACCTTGGCGGTAATGGTCTGCAAATAGTAGGCTCCGAGCAGCAGGGCAATAGCAATCAGCGCTTTGTATATCTTGATTTTTACTGCGCGCGCGGCAAAAGCCTGGAACAGATAAATACCGGAAAAAATGGCCGGCGCCAGCCCCACCATGCCGCTTTCCATCCCCCGGTAAACCAGGTAGGGGTAAGCCAGAAACAGGCAGGTGGCACTAATGCTTTTAACAATGCCGGGCATCTTCAGCATTTCTCCTGCTTATGTTTAATCTTCAACTTTGCTCACCTTGCCGTCTTTGAAATGCACATTGAACCTGTTAAAACGGCCGCTCCAGTAAACCCAGGTATTACTATCCAGATTCATAGTTTCGGTAATCGGCGGATAGCCGATAGCAATAATCACAGCATCCTTGCTCATGCCCTTGGCGACTGAACCGCGATCAATTTGAGCTCTTTCCAGCGCAGTAAATTTTGACAGATTGACCTTTTTCTTTGCAAACAACTTGTCAAACGCCCGGTAAACATCATCTCCGGTATGCTTCTCGACATTCTTGATCAATAATTTTTGATTGGAGTTATCCACCTGGACTTCTATTGTTTTGCTGGTGATATTTAACAACTTGACTGGCGTATTCACCGGAATTGACGCGCCGCGGCGATAATTAGTAGTTAAATGCGTTCCCTTTTCATAGCGGATCACAAACTGTGTGTAATACGTGCCTCCCACTACAATATTCGCAGGCAATTGTTCAGGCTTTAATGCCTTATTGCAGGACATCAAAGACAATGTCACCAACAACAAAAGCAATCCACGAGTGATAATACGCATAACTATTCCTCCTCTCTGACCGGTCTATATCGCAAAGACCTGGACATTCGATAATAAACAAGCGAAAAAGCTGCAAATACTGCCAGACTGACGCTGACAATAGTACCAGTTAATGGAATCAGGCACAGCGAACTAATTAATTCGAGTACGATAAGTAGAATTAAAACGCCGGCAATGGTTTTATTATTGAGCTTGGTACAGCAGTATACCCCTAACGGAGCCCCTACTACCACGACTGGCACCGCCGCCAGCCAGTAGTTTTCCACCCGTCCGGTAAAACCACCAAGCACTGCCAGATGCAGAATGAATCCGCTAAGCGCATTAACGGCCATCAATACCACAGAAGTCGGTGTCGAAACTTTCTCTGACAGCCTGAATAACAGCACCATGACCGAAAAACAGATAATATCGATGCCGTTGCCGACCAGCCCCGTCATACTCCCGCCAATAGCCCCTGTCACCAGCATAATCAATTTTTCCTGCCTGCCAAAAACAGGCATGCTGTGATTATATTGCCGTTCCTGCCAGTTCAATACTGCCAGCGTCAGAGCAAAACTGACGATCATCGAAGTAAACAACATTTTCAACAGCGCAGGTTGCAGCATCGGTGCAAGCAGCAGCGAGCTGAAAACAACGCCGAACAATCCACCCAGGCTGGCCCATAAGATCAAGCGCCATTCCACCGCCACGCGCATGACGATAATCGTCAGTGTGCCTGCCATCATGCCGATACTCTGAATTGCCAACGAGAATATTTTGGCATCCATCGGTGTGATATGCAGCACTTTGGTAAACACCGGAAAGGCAACCGCTCCGCCACCTTCACTGGTGGCCCCGGCAATAAAGGAACCGAACACCATGGTCAGGGTAACAGGCCAGTTCTGTTTAATAATGGAGAGAGAGTGTGGAGTGCTGTAACCGTACCATGCGCTCCAAACCAGCAAAGTCAGCATCATGCTGAATAATAAAGGCTTATTAAACATATTGTTGCTCTGATAAGGAAATAAATTCCCAAAAATCAGATTGCTTCCCAATACCCAGCACCTTCTGTGCCGCCTGCACACCGGAAACACTGACGCCGTAGACGCCGCCGCCAGGCGAAGTCCAGTGTCCTGCGAAATACAATCCTTTAACTGGCGACTGATTCTGTATGCGTCCCGGCCCGACTTGAGCCGGAGAAACATCCCAGCCATAGGCCGAACCCTGATGATTTTGCGTATAGCGCAACATGGTCGCCGGTGAACCGCCTTCGATAAACAGAAGATGATTTTCCAGTCCGGGAATATAGCGCCCGGCAATTTTCAGCATGATTTCCATATATCCCGGCTTGACCTGATGCCACGACTCTGTCGACTGATAAGGCAGCAACGTCGTCAACATTAACAGGTGCTGCCCGGCTGGCGCCAACTCGGGATCAACCAGAGTCGGCGCGGTAATGCTTAGCCAGGTAATTTCCCCGTTGCTGGTGCGGGCAAAATTATGGTCGTGATTATAATCGCGGTAACAAAACGACTCGTGCGCCATATTCAATGCTGACAGATCGATATCGGTGGCAATATAAACCACAAATATAGACAGCGAATGCTGCATTTTTTTGATTCTCTGGATGAAGCGGGACGGAAAATAGTGCTCCCCAATCATTTCACATACCGTGTGCCGGATGTCGGCATTGGAAATAACAACTGGCGCTGATAAGCGCTGTCCTTTGACGATGACGCCTGCGACCCGCTCATTTTCGATCAGGATTTTTGCCACCGGAGACTTGAACCGGATTTCGCCGCTGTATCGCCTGAGACCTTTAATCAGGGTATTGGCAAATTGTTGAAACCCACCCTTGCAGTAATAAGCGCCATCAACCATATAGCCTATGAACATGGTTGACCAGTAGACAAAAGATACCTGCGAAGGAGGCAAACCCAAATAAGGCCAGTTGCTGGCAAAAACAGCGAGTAATTTCGGGTCCCTGATAAACTGATTCGCGACATCGGCCAGTGTCGCTTTTCGATATTTACACAATGCCGGCATTAATTGCTGCGCCCTGCCATGATCCAACCCGGCCATCACCTCATCGGCAATGGTAATTTCTTCCGCCACCTGCAGACAAAGCCTGGTCAATGTACGCAAACCCTGTTGTTCGGCCGGAAACATTTGCGCCAGCGTGGCGACGAAAGCGTCTATCGACTGCGGCAAGCCAGCATTAAGTCCAGGGTAATAGACATGACTGAAAGGATCGATACCAATAAACTGGATACCATTTTCAACATCCAGCGCCTGCAGCACCTTGTGAATAACCTGCCCGCCGCGGTAACCCTGTGACCCGCATCCGCTGATCAGATGCACACCGGAATCAAAGCGGTATTTTTTACGATTGAAACCATGTGTATAGCCTCCGGGCCGGTCGTGGCTTTCCAGTACCAGCACCGACTTCCCAGCCTTGGCCAGTAGAGCTGCTGCTGTCAGCCCCCCGATGCCGCTGCCGACGACTATCGCATCGTAATCCTTCACGATTTATGCAGCCCCAGTTTTTCCCATAAAATCGCAGGTGATTCATAGCACATTTCATCGGTAGCCATATCGACCGCAACCTGACAGGTATAACCCCTGATCAGGCGGGCGCCGGTCAGCTTGTCGATAATGCGGTAGTTGATTTTCAAGCAGTTTTCCCATTCGCTGATATTGGCATGGACGATAATTTTCTGCCCGAACTTTGCCGGTCTGGCATAGCGTATGCGCAGATCGATAACCGGCCAGGTATAGCCGGAGCCGCGCATCTGCATATAGTTGTAGTTGATCTGATCCAGCAGGGCACAGCGCGCAATTTCAAAATATTTCAAGTAATGACCGTGCCAGACGATTTCCATCAGATCGACATCGAAAAACGGCACTTCAATTTCGACTTCACAGGCGACGATGCTCTTACTCATCGTCAGCCCGCCAGAAATCATAAAAATTGAACCATTGCAGAGGTGCTTGCAAACAATATTTTTGCAATCTGTCAGCAAAATTCTGGACGCAGTTATGTACCATCGCATCACGCTGTTTTCTGGGAAACGACAAACTGTCGCTGAAATGCTCAAAATAAATCACCTGCTTACCATGCTGCTTTAAACAAAACAAAGTATATACCGGACATTTCAGCAGCGATGCCAAAATAAACGGTCCTTGCGGAAACAGAGCGGTCTTGCCAAGAAATTCCGCACGGGCGACCCGGCTCTGGCCGGTGACCGGGATTCTGTCAGCGGCGATAACCACGAGTTCCCCCGCTTCTATCCGGTCTTTCAGCAGCATCGCTGTTGCCGCATTCAGCTCGGTAACCTGGATAAGATTCATGGTTCCGGCTTCGGCATAACGATTCAGCAGGGTATTGAATTTTTTCGCATGTTTGGTATGCACCAGCACATTGACTGTCACTTTTTTGCCCAGATAGGCAATGACCCGGCAAACTTCCAGATTCCCGAGATGAGAACCTAAAATCAGTATCCCCTGCCCCTGATCAACATACTGAAGGATGGCTTCGCGGCCATGATACTCAATATTCTGCAACGAGATCGCGCCGCTCCAGGCAGCCAGCTTGTCGATAAGGGCATTGGCAAAGCAGATGAAATGCCGGTAGCTGCCATATAAACCGGTCTGAATCCGCTGGTCCGGTAAAAAAGCCGATACCTTTTGTAAATACTCGAGACTGGCTTGCCGACCCTTGCTATTGACCAGCCAGTAATAACTGACCACCGGATATAAAAAGATCTGCAGCACTTTGCGGCCAAACAGCAGGTACACTTTTAACAGCACCTGCATGCCCCAGATGATACCCCGCTCTTCCATTTGCGCCCAGTGTTTCATCGCCAGCGCCTCAGCAACAAGTATGGCCAGCGCCACAACAGTCCAAAAAACAGTTGCGCATGTTTTCGGGAAATCAACAAGTTATCCTGCCACATTTTAAAATGGGAAATGCCATCCAACGGGTACTGAACTTCCGTTTCAATATTAACCACTTCGATACCCTGCCAATAAAGGCGCACGAGAACATCTATATCAAAGTCCATGCCCCGGCCCAACTGAACTGAATTCAGTAATTTGCCAACCGCTGCCAGCGGATAACAGCGAAATCCGCACATGCCGTCGGCAATGGCAACAGACAGGGTATTGATCCATATCCACAAATTGGTGAATTGGCGGCCGTATAATCTTTTTTTCGGCACCGTTGCATCGAAGCGAGGCTTGCCCAGAATCAATTTGTCCGGATGCTGCCGGCTGGCAGACAGAAACTGGCTGATGTCTGCCAGCCTATGCTGGCCGTCGGCATCGATCTGAATGGCATGACTAAAACCATCGGCAATCGCCAGCTGAAAACCGTCTATAACGGCCGCGCCTTTACCGCCGTTCTGTACTCTTTCATACAGGGTTAGCCAGTCTTTTTCCTGCCCGGCAACGTATTTTAACACGGAAGAACACTGCTCCGAACTGCCGTCGTTCACCAGATAACAGGGCAGTCCAAACGGTTTCAACTGCGCGATGACATGGACTATGGCTTCCTGGTGATTGTAAACCGGAATAATCACACAGGTTTTCATGGTTGCACTCCAGACAAATTACGCCGGGAACTATACGCCTCGGCGGGCATGGCTTTTGCCGGCATATTGCCCCTTCGCTTCTAAATGAAAAGACAATACCTCGATCACACTGTTAACAATTCCAGGCATCATTCATCAATAAGCTTATAGACCGATTCCACCACATCGTTGATTGTGCGAGCGTTTTTAAAATCTTCCGGTCTAAGCGCCTTGCCGGTCGTTTCTTTCAGTTTAACAATCATATCGACCGCATCGATACTGTCAAAATCGAGGTCTTCGTAAAGCCGCGCTCCCAGTGTTACCTCGTCTGCTTCAATCTCAAACATCTCCTGCATGATATCCCTGACCAACTGTAGAATTTCATCACGATTTTTCATGCCGTCCTCAGTTTCTTTCAGATTCAATAAATTCAGCCAGCGCAGCGACCGAGCCAAATATTTTCACCACATCGTCCTTTTCCGCATCAATCCGGACATTATATTTTTTTCTGATCACCAGCCCCAGTTCCAGCGCATCGATTGAATCCAGCCCCAGCCCTTCATTAAACAGGGGTTCCTGGCTGTCTATCTCGTCAACATTGATATCCTCCAAATCCAGCGAGTCAATAATCAATTGTTTTAATTCATTCTCCAAACTGCCCATAATATTCTCTTTGTTGGCTAAAATAATCCTGTAAATAGCGGTTAAAACGACGAACAGCCAGTGTTTTAGGTTCCATCGCCTGAAAATCATCCAGCACCATATCATCTCCGGCATGCATCGCCAAATGAAAACGCCGCTCCGGAATCTGATACCATTTCTCGGCTTTGGTCAGCGTGCCGGGAACACAGGTCAGAGTTACCGGCGTCACAATAGCATTGGCCTGCAAGGCGATGGCCGCTGCACCGCGCTGAAACTTGCAGGCCTTGCCCGGAACCGAACGGGTGCCTTCAGGAAAAATAATCATCGTGCCGCCATTCTGTAAACAGGCGACACAGTCTTTGATCATTTTTTCCGGATCGCCATTACTGATATATCCGGCATTGATGATAGGCCCTTTGGTAAAGGGATTATGCCATAACTTTTCCTTAACGATGCAGTTTGCCTTAGGGATCCTGCTGATCAGAAAGACGATATCGATCAAAGTCGGGTGATTGGCGACAATCAGTTGACCGGGCTGGTTAAGTTTTTCCAGTCCGGTAATTTCATAAGTCATGATACCGATGCGATGCATCAGCCCAATAAAAAGATAAAAACTGCACTGCACGCATTTTTGCGAGCGTAGTGTTTTCTGCGCCGGATTGCCGGGAATACAATTCAGCAGCGGAAACACCACAATCCATAACAAAAAACCGCCGATACCAAAAACACTGAAGCTCAGCCCCGTCGCAATCAGGCGCCAGTAATAATTAATCAGCTTCAACATCTTTTTCCCAACGCCAGCTGTGTCGACACATTTTAAGGGTCAGTTGTGCCTGCGGCTCCGCCAGGAAGCGGATAAAGGGCGTTAATTGCACCGGTTGCTCGCCATCATCTCCGGTCAAGGACAATGAAGACATTTTCAGCGCCTGCCCCTCGCCGCTTTTAGCGATGCGTAAAGCGAGGGCCCTGCTTTCATCTGCTGACAATTTAAACGGTGCAGAAGGATAAAAATCCACCAGCGGTTCATCATAAAACACCAGCAGTACTTGTTCGGCACCTTCGTGCAGCAGCCCTAATGCTTCAATAAAGCCCGCAGCCATTCCTTCCTCACCCGGCGCAACCACAGTACTTTGCAATTTATTCTTCCAGGCCATGGAAAACAGCCCCGCAATCGCATTGTGTACCGACAGGCTGAACGCCGTCGGAGAACTCTCCTCCCCAGCTTCCAGCATCTCCATCATCGCGAAAGATTTGGACAACTCGCCGTGACAGGAACTGAATACCGCCGGCAAACGAATATGCTCATCGATACACTGGTTGGCGGCGCAAAACACGGTCTTGGCCAATGGACTCAAGCGCCGTTTCAACATTTTCGGCACGCTTGCCAGCAATTCCTGCTGTCTGACTGAATCCTGTTCTGCATCAGGCTGCAATGGCGGCCAGACAGCCCAATTATGTAAAATAAAATCCTGTTGCATGATGTATATTTAATTTACCGAAAAACGGCATAGCCTTCTAATATATCTACCGCAATGAGCTGCTCGGCTTATACCCTCAATTCCGGCAACGACAAGCCGCTTCATCAACACAGGCCGCCATTCACAGAAATCACCTGACGGGTTATATAGCCGGCGTCTTCAGACATTAAAAACGCTACCGCTGCCGCAACCTCTTTGGGGTTGCCGACTCTACGCGCCGGAATCATTTTCTTTATTTCATCGAGAGGCAGTTCACTGACCATTTCGGTATCGATAAGCCCCGGGGCAACACAATTGACGGTAATGTCCCGTTTTGCCAGTTCCAAGGCAAGCGCTTTTGTGGCGCCGATTATGCCCGCCTTTGCCGCACTGTAATTAACTTGTCCACGATTGCCCATTAAACCGGAAACCGAAGACAATGTGACAATGCGCCCTGGCCTGCGGCGCCTGACCATAGGCATCACCACAGGTTGTAAAACATTATAAAAGCCATCAAGATTGGTATGTACCACACGGTCCCATTGTTCTCCTGTAAGCGTCGGGAAGGCGTTGTCAGCAGTAATACCGGCATTACAAACAACACCGTAATAAGCGCCGTAGGTTTCAATATCCCGGTTTATTTGTGCCGCACATTGCGCGCGGTCGGCAATATCAAACTGCAGGATTCTGGCTTTCTGTCCCGATTGTTCAATTTCCAGGGCGACTTGCTCCGCTTGTGTTCGCAGGCTGCGGCAGTGGATAACCAGATCAAAGCCCTGGTTGGCCAGATACGCGGCAATGGCTTTACCTATTCCGCGACTGGAACCGGTTACTAAAATAGTTTTATTCATAGTCTACATTGTTTGTGATCATTGATCGGTGGGTGAGATATATTTAAATCAGGACTTACTTCTTTATCAACTCTCTGAATCGAACAATCCAAAGTCCCCCTGGTTATCTTATCGCTTTGAATTATTAAGCCAATAGTTCAGTTATCGTAAGAACACCCGCCTAAGCCTGACAACATTACTGTTACAACATTGATCTCCCAATAAAAAACTGGACTTTACCGTGCCCTTATCTGATTGCTATTATGCCAGAATAATCCGCAAAACTGCCTCTGCCATCAATTCAATTGCCCCTTCCCAGGCCAACCCTGTTTTATCATTACCTGACAAGCCTTCATCACACACGAGCATTTCAGTGGCTAGCAGATTATTGTCACAGCTGACAATTCAATCTATCAACACCATATAGGAGCCAAAGTTGGTAAAGCGACCTTTGTAATACCCTCACCCTAACCCTCTCCCAAAGGGAGAGGGTACTTTGTGTCGCTTTACCAACGTCGGACTCTATATTACCGCTGTTAGATACCGGTTCGGTAACAGCAATATTGCTAATCATCAGGCGCCAGCTGTCACAATTAATAGATTAACCTGATTAGCAAGAATCTTCAGCCAATGCACAACACTTATAGGCAACGTCGTTCCGGCAGGGATTGCCGGAATCCAGAAGCTAATGATGACATATTGAGACTATATCCCTGTAACCGAGATACCAGAAATTCATAGCGGTATGATGATTTCTGCGAATAGCTGAAGATCTTGCTACTCAGGAAGATTAATGCGGGCAAACGCGGAGGAATTACTCTGACAAGCGTTAATTTTACGAAACCAAGAATTTACAATTGTAAAAAATTCCTGACCCTGTGACTTTATCTGCGGGCTTTATAAATCCTCAATAGTCAGGATTTTGTATATATCATAGGCGGGTTCTTCATAGGGATGAACGCTGAGTAGTGTTTGCACAACTTCTTTTATAGCCGCATCAATGCAAATCATTTCCACCTTATATTCGGCCGCCTTTTCCAGTTGACGGATATTACCTGAATGAGGCTGGCTCTCCTCCAGAGGCCTGAATTGACCCTCGCCCCGCACTTGCCAACAGCATTGATCATAGACGTTATAATGACCCGCTCCATTTGCAAACAAGGCGTTTTTTACCAGTTCAAGATGAGATTCGGGAACGAAAAAACTCAATTTATACATAATCTCTGCTGCTCTCTATGATGGCTTTGCAGAACATCGCAACTGCCTGAAAATGGTGAACAAAACAGTGTTGACCGTTCGTACTTTTATTCATAGCCCAGTTATAAATTTAAAAACAATCATATCAGACAGCGATTAAATCTGTATGATAAAGCCTGGAAAGCATTTTTCTTTTCAAGTATTTATTTCCGGACCCTGTCCGGGAATCACATCAAAGGTTTTAAAATAATTATGAATATCATCAAAAAAACAGCACTGACTATCTTAATGGCAATCTCTTTAGGCGCAACCGGCTCTATAGCTTTCGCTGCAGAAGGGGCTAATAGTTCAGCGGCTAGTATCAATGAAACAATTGCGTATGTTGAAAAAGCATTAGTCGAAGTAAACAAAAGCGATTTCTCTGCCGCCCATTTATATTTAAAATCGGCGCGTGCATCTTCCGAGCAAATTTCAGGCGATGAAGCCATCGTAAAACAGGCCAACGCAAGCGTTATTCAAGGACAAATACAATCCAAACATGGCAATGTCAAAAAATCATCTGACGAATTAAAAAAAGCATTAACACTTTATAAGTCCCTATTATAAAACAGATTAAAATCATTATAAGGAAGATAAGAAGTAATTGGCGGACTTCTATCGGTTTTTTGTGTGGTAATTTTACCAAAGGAATAAGGCAGGTAGTAACAGCTCGTTTATAAACTTTGATTTCACCAGCTATATAGCTGTCATCAATGATTTTCGACATCAATATTTAAAAAAAAGTGCGTCCTTGCACAAAATCAACAATCAATGTTTCAGAGGGAGGTAGACGCACAAAATAGAAGAAATTGACTACTTTATACCTCGCTCTAATCGATAATTCTATGAAATATTACCACTGCACTGATTAATGCATATGTTAACAGTGCAGAAAAACTGTCAAAAATACAGGTGCTATAGCATCAGTCTGGGTGGGCGATATATTTTTACCCATCACCTTGTTGAGTCAATACTGTCGATATTGTAAACGGTGGACAAAAAGCGTTGCGCAGCTCGCACCTTCATGATCTCATCTACGTGTATACCGATGTTTCACTCCCGCCGGGAAGTATTCAGCGTCTGCAAAAACACGCAAGGTAATCCTGGGCAGTTGCCGCTCCGCCGGTGTGTAGTTGGCGAATTCGCTATTCAGGCGCAATAATTGCGTTCGAATGGACGCGGCTATCACTGGCGCCATTGTTTCATCCGGCTCAATTCCGGGTAACAGCTCCACGACAATATGCAGATACTTGTCGCCGTCTTCGGTGTCTCGTGTTTCCAGCACGAATTTGCCGGTCACCCAAGCCATGATTTCCGGTTGCTCCAGACCGACAGTGACGTTCTCCGGATATATATTGGCGCCGTAATAGGACACGGTGAAATCCGCCCGCCCGAACACATAGACAAACGGCAGGTTGCGCAGCTGAAAATCCCTATTCAGACCCAGCTCGCCGAGAGACGGCACCCCATGCCCGCTCAGGAAATTCCACATATCTTCGTAACTTACCACACCGCCCTTGTCGGCAATGTGATAGCGCACCAGGGGTACGCTATTCTCCCCGGACACTACCAGTGTACCCTCGTGCAATTCGAAGAACCGGCTGGCCGGATCGTATTGCACCAGCGTCGGCAGCCGTGATTCCCCAAACAAGGCGCGAGCGGCATCGGGATGGTCCGCCAGCCAGCGGCGAATTGCAATACTGAGCGGGGTTTCGTTACCGAGCACGCCGCCATCGGCCGTGCCGTATAACGATGCGGAATCCTGGCACGGAGACATTGAGCCTGTACGCTGCCCCATAAGGCTGCGCCATTCCTCGCTAAACACCTCGCCGGCAAAGACCAGCTTGGGGCTATAGCTGGCCCAGTCGATGCCCTCGGCAGCGCCTGCGTCGATCACGTCCTTGATGAAAGGTGGATAACCCAGCAATACCGTCTGCTCGAAATGTGGCGCCATCTCGCGTACCACCCGGAAGATTTCCGCCTTGTTGTTGCCCGGCGTCGCCACCATCAGCGGATAACCCTTGCGCGCCAGATGCCAGCAGCAGGACGTCGTATACAAGCCGCCGACCCAGTTGCCCAATGCGAAACAAACCACAGCCAGCGTGCTGCGCTCACCAGCGCGGAAACTGTCGCAAAATACCTGCTCGAAACGCACAGCGACATCCAGTTCATGCGAAACAGAGCGCGGCCAGAAAGTCGGGTGACCGGTGGAACCTGAAGACACCGCCACCCTGTCAGCCCCTCTGAGACTGCCACCCAGGCACCGCTCCGGAAGCGGATAAGCCTGCATGTAATCTGCCTTGCCCATCAGCGGCAATTCCCGAAATGCCTGGAAAGAAGTAATCTCTGCCGGGTTTACGCCCCGTGCTGCCAGAAACCGGCGGTAGGCAGGAACTGCTGCCACGCAACGGTGAAACAGGGCCAGCACTTTGTCTTCCGGATTGTCAGCCTGATGCTCCGCCAGAAGCGTATCCAGCGGAGTAGAAATAAAGTGATGAAAAACGTCGCCGGATGGGGGTGGCGTAAGCGAGTTGGACATGAAAAGCTACCTGACAAATAGTGCACAAAGTATCGGAAAAGGTATACGGATCGGAGGGAAGAGTCAATCAAACAGTACGACTGCCCACCTTTCGTTTCGATGGCAAGATACTTGCGCCGATTGATCTGCTGATTGCCACACACGCTTTGAGCGTAAGCGCCGTACTGGAACAAACGAGGGGCTTTTTTTCTGGTAGCCGATTTGTCTATCGAAGATCGGACAATTTAATCAATTGGTAGCGTGCCTTTTGTACACGCGCGGAATGAAATCATGATCATAAATAATTGGTGTGAAAAAAGCCTGCCCACAAAGCTAATTTGGTGCCAAGTCAATCCAGAATTCAAACACTTTAAAAATAATAAAGTTGCCACTGTTTAATTAAAAGAGGAGTATATTGATGATGCAAATTCAAAATTTAACTCCATTATTAATCATGAATTGATATCCTGATGTTATTATTTACTCATTCAAACGGGGATTAACGCTATGACCAAAAAAGCTATAACCAAAGAAGAATTATTAGCGAAAACACAAGCTTCCATTGAGAAACAAGAAGAAAAACTCAAATCGCTTAAAGAAAAAAGAGTTGATGAGTCGCAAGATGCAATTGATGATGTTCGTGCTGCGATTGACAATTTGGAAGAAAAGTTAGCGCATGCAAAAGCTAAGGCTAAGGATATAGCGGAAGTAGCTGATGATAAGTGGGATGATATGAAAGATTCGTTGGAGTCAGAATGGGACGAAGCATCAGCAAAATTGGAAAAAAGCTGGAATAGCTTGACCTCGTCCATAAAATCGTTTTTCTCTTAACAATTAGGAACACCCCCCCAATGACTCGGTTAACTGCCCTGTTTCATTGGTAGAGTAAGGTTTTGAAAAACCCGGAAGCAGCTGCAAGCGATTAAATTGCAGATACTTCCGGGTTTTAAAATCACGGCAATTTAAAATTAACCCCGAGTTTATTTTTTTGCAGTAGTTGAAAAGGTATCGCAAGCCGTAATATCTCCACTTTCCATTCCTTTACGAAGCCAAAAAGTACGTTGCTCCGATGACCCGTGGGTAAATGATTCCGGGCTTATACTTTTCCCTGAGCGTTTCAAAAGGCGGTCATCTCCTATTGCGGAGGCGGCCCTGAGTCCTTCATCGACATCTCCCGGTTCCAAAAGACTGCGATATTTATCGGCATGGTGAGCCCATACCCCCGCAAAACAATCCGCCTGTAATTCCAATAGGACCGATAAAGCGTTAGCCTGGGCCGCACCGCTACGACTTTGCAAATCATGGACTTTGCCGGAAATCCCCAACAGGTTTTGCACATGATGGCCGACCTCGTGCCCAATGACATAGGCTTGAGCAAAATCGCCCGGGGCGCCCAAGTGATCCAATTCCCGGAAAAATCCCAGATCGAGATAAACTTTTCTATCGCCAGAACAATAGAAAGGCCCCGTAGCTGCCGAATTATATCCGCATGCGGAGGAAACCAGATCGGAAAACAAAACCAGCTTCGGCACCTGATATTGCATGCCCATGCGAGGGAAAATCGCAGCCCAGGTATCTTCGGTATCCGCCAATATGGCGGATACAAATTGAGCGGATTCATCGTTGCCAGGCGTTTGTCGAGGGGAGACCGCAGGTGTTGAACCGCTTTCAATGTACCCTTGCGATAGCATAGCTAATAGCTCCAAAGGGTTTTCTCCCAATACGAATCCTATCAGCATGATAACCGCCAGCAGACCACCACTCAGTTTGATCGATGACCGGCCGATGCGCGCGCCACGGCGGTCCTCAACGTTATCGCTTTGTCTACCTTTTTTCCACAACATAATGATTACACGCCAAACCTGGTGTTCAGAAAGAATAACTATTCAATATGATCTGAAAGTTTACAATGAAAGCCTGAAAGAGTTTGCTTGTTTCAGGTTTGGAGCGGCTTTAAGTGCGCTTAAATTTAAGGGATACGTAAATGTTGGCCAGGTAAAATACGATCCGGGTTGCTCAAAATATCACGATTCGCATCAAAAATACGTTGCCATTGATTAGCATCATTGTAGAACTGTTTGGAAATCCTGGAAAGCGTATCGCCACTGACTACCGTGTAGGTTCGAATGGCGGCAGTCGCCGAACCCCTGCCTGTATCAACAGAGCCGGCGCTTGTGATTGTTGTTTGTTGCTCTGGATTGGGCGACTGTTCCTCATCTTCTTTATTGCCAAAATAGGATGCCGCCACTTTCGCTGCAACCGCAGCCCCCACTCCACCCAGAAGCACTTTACCCCATGTTGGGAAACTGCTTGCTTCGGGTACCTCGCCGTCTGGCGTCAGTTTATCGACCATAGCGGGTAAAACCTGCGAGAGCACTGCTGCACCCTGGGACTCAGGGATGCCTGCCTGTTGAGCCACGGCGGCAATCTGGTCTTTGCCCAATACATTGGCCAATTCCTCGGGGTTTATGCTCTTGTTTTCTCCAGTTCCAACCCAGGACGCTGCAAGATCACCAAAGCCTGATTGTTGAAATTTATTAACCAACCCGTCTATGCCGCCCATTGACTGCAGCATTCCCAACGCGCCATTCAATAAATTTTGGCTCTGGTTTTCAGTTTGTCCTGAAGAATTACTTGCTCCGATGGCGGATTTAACTATTTCTGTGAAAAGGCTCATAACGTTTCTCCTCGTAAAATTCGGATAAGATAAAAAGTTGCAAGACACCAAAAAACCCGAAGAAATCGCAGGAAAAAAGCCGTCAGCGGCTTGCAAAGTAATTTATCGTATTATTGATTGAAAAGATAGAAAATTAATACCACTTTAATGTTTAAAGCATCAAAGCTTTGGTTTTGGTACCACACGAATTTGACACACAATTGCATCAACTAAAATTGCTAACTCAAGGCAATCAACCCGCTTTTGATGGTCTCTTACAGCGAAGCTGCGGCCATAGAGGCATTAATAAGTGGAGGGTATAACTTTCAAAAAAAGCGCAGTTTGGTATTGGCATTAACCCCGGAACCAGGAGCTGCATAGTGTTGGCAACTCGTTGCAGCGTGGTTCTGGTTATAAGCAGAAATTAATGAAGTTCCCTGATTTTGCTGTTTAGTTCAACAACTCTTGCGGGATATTACCGCCGTTCTGAGCGAGTTTTTGCAATACGGTTTTATGCAGCCAAACATTCATTTGGGCTGAGTCTGCCATTGCTTCGGCTGGACAACCTAATTCTGTCGCAAGTTCTTTACGTGCGGTTAAACTGCTGTCAAGCCCAAGTAATTTTAACAAATCGACAATTGAAACTTTCCAGTTAAGCTTCTCTGCACTGGAAGCGGCTAGTCCTTCCAATTTTGTTACGACATCGACGACAGCAATTGCAGCAGCAGGGGCAGAAGATGATGCTGGTTGACCAGCATCAGGCGCTTCCGCAGCAGCAGCTTTACGAATGCCCAGTTTTTCAAGTATGGAGTTAAACAGGCTCATGGTTGATCCTCAAATATTATAGTTTCATGGTAGTGGTAATTTTGCATGACTGAAATTAAGCAATTCAACTCATACAAAAATTGTGAGTAATTACTTTGCTAGTGTAGCGACTGTTAGTCAACTTGTGAACACATTAGCGGCATTATCATAATAACTTGATAACTATCTGACTGCTTTGATATTATCAGGCTCATGAAAAACCGCTTTCTAGCAGGACGGGGTTTGCAACCCCCGTCCATAACATTTAGATGCTGCTTCTGTCTCTGAACTATAAAAGAAATTCTGCGAACGGGGTAACATACCCCGTCCGCTTTAGGTGTTTTTCAACATGGAACAGCGATAGAAACTTATCGCTCCGCCACTCGAACACCAACGAAGAGCACGAAAAGAAACCGTCAGCAGTTAATGCGTATTTCAAGAGCTGGCATCACCGGTTCGGCTCATCAGCCCGAGGAGATTGCTATGTCCCCAAAAGCAGCAAAATACAGTTTTCCGTTCATCCTGGTCCATTGGCTAGCGGTTCTTTTGATTGTCCTTTTGCTTGGATTGGGGTGGTATATTCAAGCTCTTTCACCGGGATTCACGGGACGCACTTTTCTTGTTGAAGTTCATATTTCACTGGGGCTAACCAGCTTGATTTTGGTTACTCTCTTATTAGACATCTTTCCTAAATACAGGCATAGCGCAAGTTAACAAGAGCCGCCACTAAATTCCATGTCAGCGAGTAATTCTTGTGCTTGCCACGATAAACATCCTTAACGATCCTGAAGATTTTGCATCGGCGATTGACAT
>JAGXGJ010000057.1 GCA_024636875.1 Methylococcaceae bacterium
CCACAGGTTGACACACCGGCCGTCCACAACTTACCCACCATCTGATTATTTGAATTACAACAACAAATTTTGAAATTTATTTATCTATTCTAAAATAGGAACATACTTTCCTTCAGGCTCATTTATGGATTGGAATATACTCAGACTTGACTTTTATTTAAACCTTAGCCGGCGTTAGTCATGCGCAGATTTTCCTTTGCTATTACCATTGCCCTGTTAGCCTTTGGTCTTGTTATCGGAGTTACCGGTGAAGTGCTGAGCCGTCCAGCCAGATGCACAATTGGCGAAGCCCCAAAAGAGTTAAAGGCAAGATCTGTTACCCTGCATACTTTGCCCAATGAATCCGTGTCCGGTTGGTTTATTGGCGGTAGACCGGCGCATGGTGCAGTTCTTCTTTTGCATGCAGTCCGCACTGATCGGCGCCAAATGCTCGATCGCGTAAAATTCCTTAACCGCGAGGGCTACTCGGTATTACTTATTGACCTCCCCGCCCACGGAGAAAGCACAGGGAATAGAATTACATTCGGGCTTCGCGAAGCGGAAGGTGTCAAGGCAGCCTTGAGGTACATGACCCAACAACTTCCTGACGAGAAAATCGCCGTTATCGGCGTCTCTCTTGGCGCCGCTTCGTTTGTTTTTGCTAATGCGCAGCAGGCGCCAAGTGCGGTAGTACTGGAGTCGATGTATCCTACTATCACTGAGGCAATCGTCAACCGCCTTAGATTGCACATTGGTCAAATCGGTGGCTATTTAGCACCACTGCTGCTTTGGCAATTGCAGTTTAGAATGGGCGCTTCACCAGAGCAACTGCAACCAATCACGGCAATTCCATCACTACATTCACCCGTCCTTATCGCATCAGGCTCTGAGGATCGACATACGACACTATCTGAGACCCTGCGTTTATTTCAATCTGCCAACGAGCCGAAAGAGCTTTGGATTGTTGAAGGAGCCGCCCATGTCGATCTTTACAACTTCAATCCTATTGCCTATGAATCCAGAATATCAACATTTCTAGCTAAATATATCCGAAAAGCTGGTTAACATGGCTGCGGTTAAAATGCAGTTTTATTTTTCAAACAAAGCCATCGATTCAACATGTCCAGTTTGCGGAAACATATCCATCACTCCGGCTTTAACCAGTTTATAGCCCAATTCATTAACCAGAATACCGGCATCGCGGGCGAGCGTTGATGGATTGCAGGATACATAAACAATCTGCTCAGGCCGCCATTTTTTAAAATGTTGCAAAACTTCTGATGCTCCGGCTCTGGAGGGATCGAGCATGATTTTGTTGTATAAGCGATTAGCCCAAGGCTGATCGCTGATATCTTTGCTTAAATCTGCTGCATAAAATTCAACGTTGCTGATGCCATTGTGACGGGCATTTTCCCTGGCATGATTCACCAGCGGCTGATCGCCTTCTATACCAACGACGCATCCTGCAAATCTTGCCATCGGCAAGGTAAAATTGCCTAGGCCGCAAAATAAATCCAGCACGGTATCGTTTTCATCAAGATTTAATGTCTCCAGCACCCGGTTAATCATTTGCCGGTTAATTTCATAATTAACCTGGGTAAACATGGCAGGTCTGAATTTAAATTCCAGGTCCAGCTCGGGCAGGGCATAAGTGGGTATCACTTCCGGTTCACCGTCCAGAGGTACAATCGTATCGGGGCCTTTGGATTGCAGACAGAGGCTAATATTATGTTCATGACCAAAAACGCGCATCTGTTCCTTATCGGCATCTGTCGGCGGTTCCAGTACGCGAATAGACAGCACGCACTGTTCATCGCCAATGGCGACTTCTATCTGCGGGATTTTATCTCTGATGGTCAAACCGGAGATCATTTCCCCCAACGCTATCAGCTTGGTACCGACGATCGGGTGCATCACAATACAGCTATCAATTTCAGCTAAATAGGGATGTCGTCTTTCTCTAAAACCAACCAAAACCCGGTTTTTTTTAGCGACATATTTAACGCCCATACGGGCTTTGCGGCGATAACCCCAATGCGGACCTGCCAAGGGCTGCCACCGTTCAGGCATGTCAACCTTGCCGATGCGTTTAAACTGCTCGGCCAGTAAATTCTGCTTGATTCTGATTTGTGCAGACGACTCGACATGCTGAAAACTGCAACCTCCGCAGACGCCATAATGGGGACACAAGGCATCAACCCTGTCGGCGGCACGGCTTAACAGATTGACAACTTTGCCTCCTGCATAATCCTTACGGCTTTCGGTATAGATAAACTCCACTTCCTCGCCCGGCAGCGCCTCATCAATAAATATCACTTTACCGTCAACATGAGCGACGCCGCGGCAATCATGGGCGAGTGATTCTATCGTGACTTTAACCGGCGTTTCCGGCAATGGCTTCTTTCTTGATCTTTTCCTGGTCATGCTTATTTCTGCTTCCAACTTCCGGAGGATTGATACCACCAGCCTGGTTGAGCATTACTTACCCAGCGAGCGGCAAAGGTTGATTTGATTTGTGCAGCCCATTCAGGATGACCATTCGCATTGGCAATCGCTTGATACAGGCTTTGACGGTCTGCATTTTCCGCAGCGACCAATTTATTAACCTGGTTTCTTTCTTTAAGCGGCACACTGGCGGCATTTCTAACGGCTAATAACCCGTCCCCTTGAATGCCAATATAACCCGCTGCGTAAAGGGGCTGTAGTGAAGAGAATCGGCTTTCCATGCGCGTGCGCAACTGCCTGATTGCGGAGCTATCAATGTTTAAATCTGCCTCGGCGGCCTGTGCAGGCGAAACGACAACATTGATGGCATTATCCAGCCATTGAAAAGCTGTTATTTGCCAATCAGGTAAACTTGCCTTGGGTTTGGGTTCTGTTTTTTGCGGCGTAATACTTTGGATATCCTTGATAATTTCATCCGCTGCCTTTTCAGCCGCAGCCGCAGGGAAATAAATATTAATGGTGACACACGCGGTCAACAATAATGCGCCTAATGCTGATATTTTTCTCATAATGTTCTCCAGGTTATTTGTAACTACTTGGTTTGTGATAAATTGGCCACAGATTCACAGATTATAAAATGACCCTTTTTGTTACTAACGAGTTTTCACCAAAGTTGATAATTAACCCCAGTGGACATTTGGATATTCCTAAATAATTTATGACCCAACTATAATGTTCCTCAACAATTCCTTTCCGGGACTTGACTTCCAAAATAATTTTGTCAAACACCACAAAATCGGAAAAAAAATAATGGGGTAGAATGATCCCTTTGTATTCAACTTCAAATTTCTTCTCGCGTTCATAAGGAATTATTTTGGTTTTAAACTCATATTCGATAGCGTCCTTATAAACTATTTCCAATAAACCCTTCCCTAAAATACGATGAACTTCCATACATATCCCAATAATTTGATAGCTTTCTTTTTGTAATGGGTATTCATTTTCTGAATATTTCATAAGTTGAATCTGTGAATCTGTGGCGTTTTTTTGCTGCAGAGTAGTTACATTTTATTTTATGATGACTTTATCTGATGCAGTAATACGCTTTAATCGTTCCATCAATACATTCCAGTCAAGGCGAGAATTATAGCCGATCACATCAATCCGCGGCAGACCTCCGCCGGTAATAATGGCATAACCTTGATCAGTCGCTTTTACGCCCATCAACTGACATACGCCATTATGCAAATAGCAACCTATGCCGATTTTGTCGTAGCCGAAAGTTTCA
Source organism: Methylococcaceae bacterium (assembly GCA_024636875.1). Lineage (GTDB taxonomy): Bacteria > Pseudomonadota > Gammaproteobacteria > Methylococcales > Methylomonadaceae > JAGXGJ01. The sequence continues at coordinate 3,713 of JAGXGJ010000057.1, forward strand.
AAGATACTTAAAAAACTTCTCGATAGTATATCTGACGCGCCTCCGCCACCAATGCTGGCAATATTTTTTACCGCTTTTTGGCTGATTCTGTGGCGGGAATCATCGTTATCCGGCGTTCCGAGCCACGCGTAAAAAGTGACCGGATGCCAGTTTTCCAAATATAACTGCCTTACAAATCCCGATAACTTGCCGGTAATGCCGCCAAATTCAAACTTGCTCGTTAACTGATCCAGATCCAGATTGTTGATTTCAATATCACTGTAAAACTTGGAGAAATCAGTAAACAATCCCGATGATGCAAGTTTGGTGATTTTAATGTCGCCATCAAAAACCTTGATGTTTATTTCCCCTCCCAGACTCAGCGTTTTATTGCTGTACTCAACCCGGGGAATATTTCCGCTGATAGTGCCAGATAACGGTGTCCAGTTTAACGCTTTCGACCACTGTTCCAATGAAACTTTGTTTAAGCTGCCCGCAAAGTAAATATCCGGTTCTTGCTGTTTTTTTGCTTGCCAGCCTAATTGATTGATAGCGATGATGCCGCCCAAAAAAGGCAGAGTTGTTTTTTCAAGCAATCTGAAACTTCCAGTCCGGCTCAGGAATAAAAGCCGGGAAGGGCCTATAGGCAAGGCATATAGCTGTAACTGTTGCCATGCAAACCTTGAAGGTTGGTTAAAGATTTCGTTATTTGACCAGTTAATTGTGCCAACGCCGCCTTCAACTTTGACGCGCCCCGCTGCGTCTTTAACGGCCAATTTGTTAACAGTTGCCGTCAACCTAGTTAATGAGTCTTGAGAAATAGACAAATCAGCGTTTATTGTCCCCGAGAAGCTAACGCCTTCCAATGCTGTCTGTTCAAAAAAAGGCTTTAAATAGAGTGCTGATAGCTTTTGCAGATCATCACTACGTAACGATAAATCTGCTTTCTCAAGTTTTACATTTTTATCATAGTGAGCAATTACGCTGCCGCTTAGTGCCAAAACTGTAGCATGGTTGAAACTTGCATATTGTATTTCTGCTCTGTTGTGCCAGCCGTTCCAGTTGCCTTGTGCATCCAAAACTATGGATTGCCCGTCTGCCTCCAGATAAAGCGGATCGATATATAATGCGCCACTCTTAAAGCGGGAATGACTTTGCCATTGCCACAAACCCTTATTTTTTTGAGCTTTCAGTCTGGATTCCAGGGTTGCTTTTTCAGTTGCAAATCGTCCATCCTTGGTTTGTCCTGTCAGTCCGTTCAGTTCGGTGGTCAAGGTAAAACTTTCTATTAGCGTGTGACTACCTGATGCATTTAACTTGAAATCGATATGTCCGTCTTTCACTTTAAATAATGCCGGTTGTTGCAACAGCTTTTGCATTAATGCGGCATTCACCGCTTTGGCATTAATTTGTATCTGCCATTGGTCGTTTCGTTCTTCAGCATCAATGGATACAGTTCCACCCGCCAGTTGCAAACCAGTTAATTTTAACGTGCTGTCCTTTTCTCTGATATGAAAAGAAAAATTTGCAGCCTGCGATTGCCATCGCTTTGAACGCATCTTTGCAAGTCCTTTTGTACACAACAATTCCCTGTTTTGCCATGTGAAAGAAGAACACTGGATATTGATCAGATTCAGATCATCGACAGGTAAGGGCAAGCTTAATTTATCGATAGTCAGAGTCAGTTTTTGCGGTTTTTTGGCCAGACCGGTTAAAGCGATATGAATGCCCTGTAATTTCCAGCCTCTGGATTCTATGGTTCCAACATCAAGAGACAGATCATCCAGCGCAGTTGCGGAGGGGCTAGTAAAAACGAGAACAACCACCAGAATTAGCCTGATCATTATTTATGTGGGAGCGGCTTTAGCCGCGATAACCGCGGCAAAGCCGCTCCTACATACTAATAGGTATCTATACACTCACGGTTCCTAATGCTCCTTCTCCAGAGGGAGTAGGTTGGGATGAGGGGAATGTAATTACGTGATTTTACTCTCCTCTCCCCAGCCCTCTCCAGCAAGAGAGGGAGCTTGTGACTGTTGCATCCCATTGTTTTTATCATGCAGAAAAGTTGTTTAGAAACCTATGAACATACCCCAACAATATTAAGCAGGAAAAACCCCGGTCGATAAATACCGGTCGCCCCGGTCACAAATAATGACCACAATTACCGCATTTTCAACTTCTTCAGAGACTTTTAATGCCGCAGCAACCGCACCACCCGATGAAACACCTGCAAAAATACCTTCTTCTGACGCTAAAGATCGGGTGACATTTTCAGCCGTTTCTTGATCGACATCGATAATTCTGTCAACGCGGTCCGCCTCATAAATTTTGGGTAAATATTCCTTGGGCCAGCGTCTGATGCCGGGAATTTTAGAATTGCCTTCCGGTTGTACGCCTATAATCTGAATTTTTGGATTTTGTTCCTTGAGAAATTTTGAAGTTCCCATAATTGTGCCGGTAGTGCCCATCGCACTGACGAAATGCGTCACTTTCCCCTCTGTATCCTGCCAAATTTCAGGCCCCGTACTTTCATAATGAGCGCGTGGATTATCAGGATTGGCAAACTGATCCAGAATGCGCCCCTGGCCTTCCGCTTCCATTTTCCTTGCTAGATCAATCGCCGCTTCCATACTGCCTGCTGAGGGCGTCAGAATGATTTCAGCCCCGTAAGCTTTCATCGATGCCTTGCGTTCATCACTCATGTTATCGGGCATAATCAGGGTCATTTTATAACCCTTGATCGCTGCCACCATCGCCAGGGCAATGCCGGTATTGCCGCTGGTTGCCTCAATCAAACGGTCACCGGGTTTAATCTCGCCTCTTTCCTCGGCATGGTTAATCATGCTAAGCGCCGGGAGGTCTTTGACCGAGCCTGCCGGATTATTGCCTTCCAGTTTGGCCAGCACAGTATTGCTGGTATTGCCAGGCAAACGTTGCAGCCTGGCTAAAGGGGCATTGCGAACAAAGGATTCAATGGTAGGGAAAGTCATGGCGGTTAGTCCAATTTGAAAAAGTTAATTTGGATTATCCCATAAAAACGAAAAATCAATATAACTCCAGCAACAGTTTGAGAAGGCAGGGGTGGGTGCAACTAAACAGGTCTGATAATGAATAAGTGTGGGAAACAGATAAAAATAGATTTCACATAGCCGTTAAGCAGTATGATATGCTTGATTTTTAACAAGTTCGTGGCGTTCGAGAGCGGCGCGAACGACGCCGATATCTTCGTGCGCGACCTCAAGACCGGAACGACGACGCTGGCGAGTGTCAATAACGCCGGAACGACCAGCAGCAATGACTTTTCCGATTCCCCGTGCACAGCGTCAAGATTAAATACTGTTTGCAGATCAATCCGGCTTTTTAAGCCGCCTCTCTACCTCCCCTATATGACTAACAGCGACAATAAAACCGTTTATTAGCTCGTCGTATCGCACCAAATCACGGTTTGATACGAGCGACTAACGCCTTTTACATCCGGATTACGCATTAACGTTTTTCACACCAAAAGTAAATCACTCATTTGTCTGCAGATTTTATCCAATTTGTTGATATAGCGTTTATGCAGACTATTCAAATAAAACAGTGTTGATAGCATGCCTGCCAATATCCACCAATGCACTTCCACGACATAAGTAATAAAGTTTTCAAAATAGGACGGAGTTACATAGCGCAAAATATCCCCTAACCATTTGAGTGGTCTGTTATTGGCCGCCCTGCAAAAATCAGGCGGAGTAACTGTTGTTGATGCAGCTGCATCTTGTTTATAAGCAATAAACGGATTAGCAATAAACGATTTTATGTCGAGATTTTTTTCGCTAGTTTGAGCATTTGATTGAATGATCTGGATATGATTAATTTCACATGCATTTAAATCTGAGACGGATTCCGGCGGATTAACCCAAAAATTTCCAGCAACAAGGATGATAGCCATCGTCAGTTCGACAAAAATCCTGTACAGTATTTTTCTTGCCCCGATTACTTTGTTCATTTCGGCTGCCAGCGTCGCCCATGCCGGCTTTCCAGCATTTTCTGGTTTTTGTTGATTGTTTTCTGCATCGACCTGAAATTTGACAACCGGGAATGCCGGCTTGTCCGGGTCAATATCGACCACATCAAAACGAGCTGGAATCCCATCCGGGGCATAGCCTTCACTAAATTCTATGATTTTATTATAAGCGCTATGGTGAATAGCGATATTTCCTTTTAGTTTGTTTCTGCACAGTTCCACAAGATTACGAGGACCATAGCGATAATAAATGGCGATACCGTCCCGGGAGTCGTACAGTTTATCGTAAATGTTCGCGCTGCTCTGAATTGCCGTGATGAGATCAGGATGGAATAAAAGGCCGTGATCTTGTGCTTTGGCCAGCATCCACAGCAAGGCAACATCGGATAATCCGGGTCGTGGATAACCACCGCCGACGTTGGAATGAACGCCTGCAAACCAGACTTGCTCGACATGCCCGTTGTAGCTTGTTTCATCCCACACCAAAGGATGAAATGTCTCTCGTTTATCGTCGATCGAAATCGCATGATAGGCGTTTTCTATGGAATCATTCAGTTCATAATCATAAAAATCATGGGCCAAGCCGGGGATCATGTTGGATATTTTTTCAGCCGCAGTACCTATTCCCTGCAAAATAATGCTGAAATCCTTTGGAAACCCCAACGCTGAAACCGTGTCCCAAACGCCAATGAATTTTATCTTGAGATCGCCGTCAGGTGCATGAACGTCATTCTGAACTGCATACTGTTTTTTAAAATTTTGCGCTTGTTGAGGATCTTTCTTTAGATTCTCATAACACTTAAATGCTTGCTTTACCTGTTTTTGAAATTTGTCACTGTCAAAAGCACCGCCGGTTTGTACTGATGAGTGATTTCTATCAAGCAAGCCGCAGGCATTAATAAAACCGGTGAACGCCCGGACGGTGGCGGCGCCCCGGCTAAAGCCAAACAAAAAAATGGCGTCGCCTGGGTTGTAACTCCTGGCCAGAAAATGGTACAGGTGTAATATATTGTCATGAAAACCAAAACCGAATGCTCCGGAAAGTGCTGTCCAGTATTTGTTTTTACTGGTATCACTTTTATCGGTGCCAACTCCTTGATCGTAAAACGTATATTGATCAACGTTAAACACATTGAGAGCCTTGTAGGTCTTATAAACATTGGTGTCCTCTCCATAGCCCCCTTTATTTCCTGTGCCATCGGAACATAACACGATATTTTTCATTTTTATTCTCCTATTAATTGCTCATGGATACGCTGCATATATTTTGATTTCTATTAAATACGATTTGGGTCGCACACGGTGTCCCCGGGTGTAATAAGTATCTGGCGATGTATTGCGCTCCTCTATTACTTTTTAGCTCATTGACGGTGTAATGATTTTAAAACTAAATCACTTCAAGCACGAGTTCTAGCGGTTCATTTCTTTTCAATGTTGGCAGTTGAGCTGATTAATAGACAGGCTTGCCCTGAGCCCTTAGGCATTGTTTAGGAGGAGCAAGTTGATTAGCTATGGAAAACGAACCAGGCAAGGTTCTCGTATTTTCGCAAATTTGCAAGTGTTATGGTTCGTAGTGGACGGTTGTGCGACAGCAAACTGTCACCACCCTCAAGTCTATGGTGAATTGCCTATCGACGAATTCGCCTTACGGGTTCATACACAAAAGCTTTGCGTATGCGCGGCATGGCGAGATTCTGAGTAGATGAATACATGAATAAGCTGTAAAACTAAGCAGGCAGCTCGGATGAAACGTGCTGGAATCCGTGATAATTGTGGTCACGTTTGCCCCTGATTCTGCAAAGCCCTATCCGGGCTACTTGCTTACCTTCCCTATTACCTTTAAGGCTCATCGACAGATAGACGGCTGATTTCTGAGAATGTTATAGACGCTTAATTTTTAACTTTGCGAATAGACATCGCTGTTGTTGGAAAGTATATCCATAGCTCGTGATTTGAAAGACTAATCGACTGACAAGCAGTTTTTAAGAAAAATGGCCTGTTGAAAGATTTGAAAAATGCCACAATTTTTAAGGTTTAATTAATGTTTATAAGGTTTGATTAATATTCGGGTTGTCTAATACATCAATCTATCAATCAAGACATTAAAAATATCAATCGATTTTAACCAAAAACAGGAAAATTATGAAAAAAATGCTCTTGGCATCAATTGCGGCAACCCTGCTTTCAGGGTTTGCCGGTTCAATTTATGCCGCGGGATTTACAGTGCAAGGAATCAACTCCCCCGGACCGGCCATACGCATGAACGGCAATGGTGCCGTGGCTGGCTGCAACGACACCAGCGGCAATTTCTATACGTTTGTGCTTCATCCCTATCCACTAAGGAAACTCTGATTGATTCAGCGCTTGATACGGTGCAAGGATGCTCCGGCCCTGAACAAAGCCGTAACGGCTTTTGTTCAGGATTTTTTTCTAAGTTCAGACCAACAGCAAGAGATATCATATGATTAAATCTGCATCCAAGACTCATCCGCTCAAGATCGCCCTGATGGCGTGCTTGGCAACCGCAACGCTGTACGCCGGCATACCGGCCGCTTCGGCGGCAGGATATACCGCGCAACAGATCAACGTGCCAGGAGCGGCCACACACATGAGCGACAATGGCGCGATTGTGGGCAATTACGTGTCAAAGTGCACGACATTTACCTGTCATAAATAAGTCAAGACCCCAAATATCATCTATTTTCAGGTCTATACCCCGCACGAAACTCTCCTTTTTTAAAAAATTAAAAATAGGCTTTGATTTCGTGCAGTCAATCTTCTTACAGTTGACTTGACCTTCCGG
>JAGXGJ010000058.1 GCA_024636875.1 Methylococcaceae bacterium
ACGAGTGTATAATTCTTGAAATCGCGCTTGTTCTGTAACAGTCATTTTAAACTCCAAATGTATCGCACTCGGTTTTGAGTACGGCTAGAGTTTAAGCGGTAAGGGTTTTTTCTGCTGCGTTAGCGGCTTCGTCCAACAAGCAAGAGGATAATCAGAGTTTCGCACATCCTCGATTCCGCTCGCTGCATCGCAGTTACACTTGCTTGATGGGAGGATTTAAGCTGTAGCCTGGGCTTCAAACCTCCCGAACCGCAGCAACATCCCCGGCAACAGCAATAAATTCAACAAAGTAGAAGAAGCCAGGCCACCGATGATAATCGCCGCCATAGGCCCCATTATTTCACGTCCTGGATTATCGCTGTTAAAAGCGATAGGAAACATCGCCAAAGCGGTAACCAGCGCCGTCATTAAAATGGATGGCAAGCGTTCCTGAGCGCCTTGTATGGCCGTTTCCATAGCCCAGCTTTTACCTTCAACTTCGACCAAATATCGATAATGTGACAACAGCATAATGCTGTTGCGCACGGTAATGCCGAATAGAGTCACAAAACCTACGATAGAACCGACCGATAAGGTGGCTTCGGTGAGCACCACAGCAGCAATGCCGCCGATCAAGGCAAAAGGCAGGTTGGCAAGCGCCAGAATAGCATTACGGACACTGCCGATGGCGATATAAATAAATATCAAGACTCCGGCTCCGGCCAGCAATGAATGCAGAATCAATTCAGTCCGAGCCTGAGCCTGTTCAACGGCAGCGCCGGTAAACTCAGGATAACTGTCCGCCGAAACAGGAATTTCTTTGAGTACGCGGGTTTTAAGTTCATGCATAAAAGCATCCATGTCTCTATCGATCACATTGCAGGTGACAGCTTGCCGTCGTTGTGAACCCTGATGCAGGATATTGTAGCGGCCTGCCGTATGCCTGATTTCCGCGACTTGTTCCAGCCTGATTAAAGTGCCATCCTGTGTTCTGACCGGCAGTTGGGCAATCGATTCAGGCTGCTGCCTTAGCTCTGGTGCGAGAGCCACCGCAATATTATAAATTTTGTTGCCCTGAATATGCTTCCCTACTACCCTGGTTTCGTAAGCGGCTTGCAAGGTGTTGACAATCTCTGCGGGCCTTACACCCCAAAAGTCAAGCTGGTCGAGATTCAAGTGAACTTGCAATAACGGCGTACCCGGTGGTGACCGTAACTGTACATCGGCAGCGCCTGGAATTTCGCGCACAATCCGGGCGAGCGTTTGTGCCTCCTCATCAAGCACATTCAAGTCATTACCGTAAAGATTGACAACCACCGGCGCGGTGTAGCCAGAAATGGTTTCATCAACCCGTTCTGTTAAAAAGGTGTTGGCTTCAAAAACAATGCCGGGGAAATTGGTCAGAATTTCACGCAACTTGTTCAGTATCTGCTGTTGTTTGGCTCCCGACAGGGGCGCAAGACGAACTTCATATTCACTGTAATGACTGCCGTACGTGTCGGCGCCACGTTCGGCGCGTCCCGCCCATTGCGATACCGATTGTATGCCCGGAACGCTCATAAACTGTTCGGTCAGTTTGCTACCGATTCTTAATGATTCCTGCAAAGACGTGCCGGGGATGCTGGTGGTATGAACGATATAATGACCTTCACGCAGTTCGGGCAAAAATTTGCTGTCGAGACTAAAAAAGGCGAAGAGGCCTGACAAACACACAATAATGCTGCCGGCAATCAACACCTTAAAATGCCTGAAAACAAAACCCAGCAAGCTTTTATAAAGCGGTTTGATGCGTTTGATCAACGGCGGGTCATCGGCGACATCGAGCTTACTGCCCAACAGGGCGAAACACAACGCGGGCGTCAAGGTGAGAGCGACCAGTAAAGACATTAAAATTGCCAGAATATACGAATAACCCAGCGGCGCAAACAGGCGTCCGGCCACGCCGTTTAAGGTCAACAGGGGCACGAACACCAGCGCGACAATAAAGCTGGCATAGACCACCGAACTGCGCACCTCCAGCGAAGCCGTATAAACAACTGTTGCAACCGGCAATGGTTGCTCCAGTAAACAGTTTTCACGCAAGCGCCGGAAAATGTTTTCGGTATCAATAATGGCATCATCAACCACTTCACCCAAGGCGATAGCCAGGCCGCCCAGCACCATGATATTAAGATTAACTCCCGTTTCCAGCAAGACAATCACAGCGCCGATTAAAGATACAGGAATAGCCAAAGCCGAAATAAAAGCCGTGCGGAAATTAAACAAAAACAGGTACAGAATAATCAGCACAAACAGGCCGCCAATCAGCAAATGCCCCGATAAATTGGCAATCGAGCGTTCAATATAGTCGGCGGGACGGAACAAGTGCTCATAAAAAGTAATGGCCTCATTTTTAAAAACCGGTTCAAATTCTTTCAAGGTCTGTTCAACCAGTCTGGACACGGTCAGGGTATTGGCGCCGTATTGCCCGATAACCATCATGACTATGCCCGGTTTACCCTCAATTTGTGCCGCGCCGATGGGCGGTTCAGGTGCATAACGGATGCTGGTGACTTCGCCCAGGGTGATGTTCCGTCCCTGATCGCGCTTGACAATGATTTTTGCAAATTGTTCAGGTGTAGCCGGCTGTCCAGTCACTTGCAGGGTAACACGCTGGTTAAGGTTTTCTATAAAACCGCCGCCCTGGATGACTCCGGCTTGCGAGGCGGCTTGAATAATGTCATCCAGCGCCAGATTGAAACGATGCAACTGAACAGGATCAACCTGAATTTGCAACTGCGCAATTTCTCCGCCGAAGACATTAACATCGGCAACGCCGGGAACCGCCAACAAGCGCGGCACGATAGTCCAGTCAACCAGACTCCGCAGAGCCATTAAATCTTTGGTATCCGAGCTTAAGCCGATGGTCAATACTGTCGCGGAAGATGAAGACAGGGGTATCGCAACCGGCGTAATGCCCAGCGGCAGTTGTGCCGACAAACTTGCCAAACGTTCGCCAATCAGTTGGCGATTGCGATAAACATCACTTTTTTCTATAAACGTCGCCGTAATAATCGACAAGCCCTGAATGGATTCGGAACGCACCGATTCCAATCCCACCAAACCACTGATAGACATTTCAATCTGACGGGTTACCAGGACTTCAACCTGCTCGGCAGACAGTCCGGGCGATTCAGTTTGAATAATGACCCGCTTGGGAGCAAATTCCGGAAAAATATCCAGGCCCGCCGTAGTAAAGCGATAACTGCCGTAAAGTAGAATCATTACGGCGAGTGCAATAACAATGCCGTAAAAACGGATGGAGAAGCGGACGAGGATGCTTAACATTAATTTTTCGGGAGTTTGACTTTTTTTTCGTTAGAAGATAAAAAAGCTGTTTATTATTTACCCAAAACTGTACTGACACTCTATTGTGAAAGCTTAATGTTTAGAGAACGGGATTCTTTAAATACAGTTCAGGGGGAAATTATCGACATAAAATAATGGATCCTTAGGCCAGCAAAGTACGTTATATTGTCCTGAATTTCCACCTTTTTACATTCTTGGAAAGGCTGCTTTATTATACCTGATTCCATTCCAGATTTAGGAGTACAAAACCATGGGTAAAAACGTAGCTCAGAAGCTGATCGAAAGTCACTTGGTCGAAGGCCGCATGATAGCCGGTGAAGAGATTGGTTTGAAAATTGATCAAACACTCACGCAGGACGCGACGGGCACTCTCGTCATGCTGGAATTTGAGGCGATTGGAATCCCGCGCGTCCGAACCGAGCTTTCCGCCCAGTATGTGGACCACAATCTTCTGCAGGAAGATTTCAAAAACGCCGACGACCATCTGTTTTTGCGTAGCGCCTGCAAGAAATTTGGCCTTTGGTACAGCCGGCCCGGTAATGGTGTGAGTCATCCCGTACATATGGAACGCTTCGGCGTGCCAGGAAAAACCTTGTTAGGCTCAGATAGCCACACCTGCGCAGCCGGGTCATTGGGGATGCTGGCAATCGGCGCGGGTGGCATGGAGGTAGCGATGGCCATGGCAGGGGAGCCATTTTCCCTGAAAATGCCGAATATATGGGGAGTCAAACTGGTAGGTAAGCTTCCGGACTGGGTGAGCGCCAAGGACGTAATTTTGGAAATGCTGCGCCGGCACGATGTAGACGGCGGGCTTGGCAAGATCATCGAGTATTACGGCCCCGGATTGGCATCTCTGACCGCCATGGATAGGCACGTAATCGCCAACATGGGGGCCGAACTGGGCGCCACCACGACGGTATTTCCAGCGGACAATGAGGTTATGGCGTTCCTGAAAAGTCAGGGGCGTGAGGAAGTCTTTCAGGAAATCCTCGCAGATGAGGATGCGGAATACGACGGCTACGAGGAGATCAACCTCTCTGAACTGGAGCCTTTAATTGCGCTGCCCAGCAGTCCTGGCAACGTGGTGCCGGTGCGGGAGGTAGCGGGCAGGGAAATCTACCAATCCTATATCGGCTCGTCTGCCAATCCGGGGCTGCGAGACTTTGCTATCGCAGCCATGATTGTCGAGGGCAAACAGATACACGGCAGTGTTTCATTCGACGTCAACCCCACGTCCCGGCAGATTTTGGAAAACCTGATGACAATGGGCATACTGGGAAAGCTCATCCATGCGGGCGCACGCCTCCATCAAGCTGGATGCGGCGGCTGTATCGGTATGGGACAAGCTCCGGCTACGGGGCGCATTAGCCTGCGCACCGTGCCCCGGAATTTTCCGGGCCGCTCAGGCACCCGGGAAGATCAGGTTTATTTATGCAGCCCAGAAACCGCCGCCGCCTCGGCTCTGACCGGCGTAATCACCGATCCCCGTACATTAGGCATCGACTACCCCCGTTTCATGGCGCCAGAGACCATGCTCCTCAATACCGATATGCTGCTCCCTCCCGCACAGGAAGGCGAACTGTATGATCTGGAGAAAGGCCCGAATATCAAACCGCTGCCTGAGCTAGAGCCTCTACCCGATACTCTCGAAGGACCTATGCTATTGAAAGTGGGGGATGATATTTCTACGGACGAAATTATGCCGGCCGGAGCCAAGGTGCTGCCTTTTCGCAGTAATATCCCGGCAATCAGCCGGTTTGTTTTCAGCCAGATCGATGAGACCTACTACGAAAGAGCTATGGGCTATCAGCAACAGGGCTCGTTCGTTGTGGGCGGCGCCAATTACGGCCAGGGTTCGAGCCGCGAGCACGCAGCCCTGGCCCCCCGCTATTTGGGAATTAGGGCGGTGATTGCAAAAGGCTTTGCCAGAATACATCTGCAGAATCTAAGCAACTTCGGCATTCTCCCCTTGACATTTGCCAATCCGGATGACTGGAACAAGATCGCACAAGGCGATAAACTTTCCATTCCTGATGTGCGCAATGCCATTCGCAAGGGCAATAAAGTCCAGGTGATCAATCTGACCAGGAACGAGACCTATGAGACCAAACACCTGATGACGCCCTACCAGGTGGAAATGGTGCTGGCGGGTAGCCTGATCAATGTGGTTAAACAAAAAAAGAATTGAGCCCGGCAAGGAGGGACTGGAACTTCCGGCCCGCTACCCCGAAACCAGGGTAGTGTACGTAAAGTAAATGTAGGGTGCATAAGCGAGGCGTCATACACCCAATGAAAGGTACAAACTGTAGTTGTGGCAAATAACACGTGGCATCGTCAAATAATAGCATCATTAAAGGATGATGCAATGATGTTAAATTACACAAACTTGAAGGTAAATTCCGTGTGGATGATAGCACCCCCAATTTGGTGTATGACGCTTCGCTTATACACCCTACGCGTTACATTCCCGGTTCAACCTGGTTTTTCACCGTCAATTTGGCGTATGGGTTCTGTGTTTGTGAACAAATGTACATTTGTTATTTTGTTGTCCGCTATGTACACGAAGTCTGGAAGGAGAATCTCATGCGTCTATCTATTGAAGTAACTCAGGAACCACATCAACGGCTCAAAGCCGTATCGGCTTTGCGAGGTCAGAGCATCAAAGACTATGTTCTGGAGCGAGTTTTTCAGCCATTGCCGGAAATAAATGCGACAAGTGAAGAAGAAGCATTGCGCCAGTTGGAAGCGTTTTTTCAACCACGTGATAAGGCAGCAGAGCAAGGGATAGTCGTCAATTAGTCCGTGCTAGCCATTTTCGAGGAAACTCACCAGGAAGAAATGCGGTAATGAAAAGCAGACTTACGTATTAACGCCTTCGGCTGAAGATGACCTTAAAGATGTCGTGCGTTTACCTCTGAAGCAATGGGGTAAAAAGCAGTCCTTGCAAATTATGCCAGTCTACTTGAGACATGTTTTCTGGAGATTGCCGACGAGACGTTCCATTCGCGTTCCTTTTCTGAACGCTATCCTTAAATACAGGTAACCTGGTGCGAGCATCACTAAATCTTTTACATTCATGCTGAAGGAAAGCAGCGGCCTTGCATTATCGCAGTTCTGCATGAACGTATGGATAGGGTTGCCAGGCTTAAAAACCGTTTGGATTGATACAACGAACGGACTTTATAGTGTTTCGCAGGGTATTTTTCACGTGCCATACCACGAGGTGAGAGAATTTCACCAAGCCGGAACAAACGCAGAGAACGCGGTTTATGGCAACGCCGGTGCTGGGCGCATTTGCTATGCGACCAAGACGATTTTAATAAGCATCTGGATTATATTCATTGGAATTCCGTCAAATACGGCGAGTACAAAGGGTGGTCGATTGTCCGCATTCAAGTTTTCATCGATTTGTGGAGCAGGGTATTTATATTTAGCCGGGTTAACTGGGGACATTCTGGAGATTTCAGTATTCATGCAAACGAATAACTCTGCGAGTGGTGCGTTAACGCAAGCAAGGTATAATCAACCATAGGACAACCTGCGAGAGCGCCGTCTATGAAAACAAAATCTGAAGAGCTTATTGAAAAATTCCTCGCCCAGAACAACGTGCCGTTCGAAAAGATCGAAGAGGAAACGTCGCACAGACCCGACTACTTGATCACTGTTGGCAATCTGCAACTCATGTTCGAAGTGAAAGAGTTGGTAAAGGATAAAGATTTCGGAGTCGTTAAAGACTTGTCCATGCCACACATTACGAAATGTTCGCGCACCGTAGGTGACCACGTTCGTCGCAGGATCGAAGGCTCCAAGAAGCAAATACAGTATGGGGCCAATCACGGCATCCCTTCAATACTGATTATCTACAATAGCCTTGACCCGGTGTTTCAAGCGTTCGGCACAGAGGATATGGATTTCACAGCTGCCATGCTGCCATGTATGGTGAATATACCGTCTTTATCAACAAAAACACTAGAGAGACATCGGATTGGTTCAATAGAAAAAATCAATTGCTCCAAAAGAGCAATAAGAACACATCTTTCAGCACGGTGGGCCGCTTGTGCGACCGGGCTGGAGAAACAACGGTGACATTATTCGAGAATGTATTTGCAAAGGTGAAGATTCCTTACGACCAACTGCCACCCTGCTTTGATGTAAGGCGAGTCAAGGTCACAACGGAGCCTTTGGTTTTTACGCTAGAGATTGCGCGCCAGATCACAGGATAGCAGCTCGCTTGCTACTACAGCAACATTAGAAAAACGATATTATCGACCACACTGTCACCATCCAGAAAGACGCGGCAAGAGAAGTCGTAGATCGAACTGCCCACCGATGTTTTTGCCACACGATGCAAAAAGGGTAATGTTAATGACAACAGCCTCGGCCAATTGAAGTCATACGTTATCAAAATCAGTTCAGACTAATTTTTTATATTGTTGGACGAAGCCGCTAACGCAGCAGAAAAAACCCTTACCGCTTAAACTCTAGCCGTACTCAAAACCGAGTGCGATACATTTGGAGTTTAAAATGACTGTTACAGAACAAGCGCGATTTCAAGAATTATACACTCGT
>JAGXGJ010000005.1 GCA_024636875.1 Methylococcaceae bacterium
ACACGGATTTACACGAATAAACAACTAGTTACATCAATTCTTTGTGACACCATTTGGGTGAAGTGCCAGCCTCGCGCAACATAATGTTTTATCAGTGTTTTTCTGTGTAAATCTGTGGCTAACTAAGGTTTTTAGGTTTATGGACCCCAGATAGTATTGAATCAATATACGTTCGGGTTATCGTGGAGTAAACCAGCTTTTACAGCAATTTTTAATTGAAGGTCAAATGAAGCCAATCCGAAATTAATGGAAAGCGGGGCGTTCCAAATAATGAGTTTCTTTAAGCGCATTCCAATAACATAAACGTTGTTCTACCAATGCGTTACAAGCGATATTGCTTGCGATGAGGCTGAATCAAATTCTGAACTCAGTGCCCCGGTTACTAAAACGGGTGCATTGCCGCCCTTCATTTGTATATACTATGCATTTTTATCAGAGCATTTGTGTTGCCCCCCCTGGTCGTTGCAGTTTCTTAGGTGATTTTGCAAACTGAGTCAATGTTGGGTCAAAATGACTGAATTGAATTTCTTAGTAAAATATAGTTTTTTTAAGCCATGCACAACCCGTCCCAACAGGATCACACATGAACAACAGCTTGATTTCAGAGATAACCGGACAGAATGACATTGATCCGGCAGAGACCAAAGAGTGGATTGAAGCACTGCAATCGGTATTAGAACAGGATGGCAGTGAACGCGCTCATTTTCTGATTGAACAGCTGGTTGCTGTAACCCGGCATTCAGGATTTGATATCCCTTTTAGCGCCAATACAGCCTATCTCAATACTATTCCCGTTGCCCGGCAAGCCCAGTTCCCTGGCGATGCGACGATAGAACAAAAAATCCGTTCCTATGTGCGCTGGAATGCCATG
This sequence comes from Methylococcaceae bacterium, assembly GCA_024636875.1. Classification (GTDB taxonomy): domain Bacteria; phylum Pseudomonadota; class Gammaproteobacteria; order Methylococcales; family Methylomonadaceae; genus JAGXGJ01. The sequence goes on from JAGXGJ010000005.1 coordinate 872, forward strand.
ATGATGGTATTAAGGGCGAATAAACATACCAATGTCGGCGGACATATTGCCAGCTTTGCCTCAGCGGCGACCCTTTACGATGTCGGTTATAACCATTTCTGGCATGCGCCTTCAGAGCAGGATGATGGCGATTTGATATTTACACAAGGCCACCTGACGCCGGGTGATTATGCGCGTGCTTTCTTGATGGGCCGGTTTACGCAGGAACAAATGGATAACTTTCGTCAGGAAGTCAATGGCAATGGTTTGTCCTCTTATCCACACCCTTGGCTGATGCAGGATTTCTGGCAGTTCCCGACAGTTTCAATGGGACTCGGTCCGATTATGGCAATTTATCAGGCACGTTTCATGCGTTATCTGCAGGATAGGGGTTTTGCTGATACCGCGGGACGCAAGGTATGGAGCTTTGTCGGCGATGGTGAAACTGATGAGCCGGAATCATTGGGTGCAATCGGTCTGGCTGGACGTGAAAAACTGGATAATCTTATTTTTGTTATCAACTGCAATCTGCAACGCCTGGATGGCCCTGTGCGCGGCAATGGCAAAATCATTCAAGAGCTGGAAAGTGAATTTCGCGGTGCTGGCTGGAATGTCATCAAACTGGTATGGGGGCAGCGCTGGGACGCCTTGTTGGCTCGTGACAAGGACGGCTTGCTGGCGGCGCGTATGATGGCGTGTGTCGATGGTGATTATCAAACCTTTAAAGCCAAGGATGGCGCTTATGTCCGTGAACATTTCTTTAATACGCCGGAATTAAGGGCGATGGTTGCCGACTGGTCTGATCGCGATATCTGGGAGCTGAACAGGGGCGGTCATGATCCGGCCAAAGTTTATGCCGCATTTCATGCGGCAGTAAATCATCAGGGGCAGCCTACCGTTATTTTGGCTAAAACCATTAAAGGTTATGGGATGGGTGAATCGGGACAGGCTCAGAATATCACTCATCAGCAAAAAAAAATGAGCGAAATCTCGCTAAGCCATTTTCGGGACCGCTATGAATTACCGGTAAGCGATGAAGAAATGCAAAACCTGCCTTATCTGACCTTTGCAGAAGGTTCAAAAGAACTTCTGTACATGCAGCAGCGCCGTGCTGAGTTGGGCGGACCTTTACCGTCGAGAAGAACAAAATCATACGCACTGGATGTGCCGGTATTGAGTGATTTTAAAACCTTGCTGGAAGCCAGTCCTGAAGGCAGGGAAACCTCTACTACGATGGCGTTTGTACGTTTGCTTAATATCCTGGTTAAAGATAAAAATATCGGCAAACGCATCGTTCCGATCGTTCCTGACGAATCAAGGACTTTTGGCATGGAAGGCATGTTCAGACAACTGGGCATCTGGTCGCAGGTTGGACAATTGTACACACCGCAAGATGCCGATCAACTGATGTTCTACAAGGAAGACAAACATGGACAGGTGTTGCAGGAAGGCATCAATGAAGCGGGTGGACTGTGTGACTGGATTGCTGCAGGAACGGCCTATTCAACCCATAATGTGCCGATGATCCCGTTTTTTATTTACTATTCCATGTTTGGCTTTCAGCGTGTCGGCGATTTAATCTGGGCCGCTGCCGATCAACGCACCCGTGGTTTTTTGATGGGCGGCACTGCGGGAAGAACCACCCTGAATGGTGAAGGGCTTCAGCACGAAGACGGGCATAGCCATATCATGGCGGCTACCGTACCCAACTGCGTATCCTATGATCCGACTTATAACTATGAACTGGCGGTAATTATTCAGGACGGTTTACGGCGAATGTATGTAGAGCAGGAAGATATTTTTTATTACATCACCGTCATGAACGAAAATTACAGTCATCCGGCTATGCCAAAAGGGGTAGAGCTGGATATCCTCAAAGGCATGTACAGCTACCGCCATGGTGCTAAAAACAAGGCGCCCAGAGTACAGTTATTAGGTTCTGGAAGCATTTTCCGGGAAGTTGAGTCTGCTGCTGACTTGCTGCGTGATGATTGGGGTGTAGAGGCGGATTTATGGAGCTGCCCCAGCTTCACCGAACTGGCCAGGGATGGTCAATCCTGTGAGCGCTGGAATCGGCTGCATCCAACAGAACCGGCAAAACAATCCCATGTTGCCAGTTGCCTGGGTAATGCAGTAGGTCCAGTCATTGCAGCGACCGATTATACCCGCGCCTTTGCCGAACAGATTCGAGGTCTTATTGCTGCACCCTATACAGCATTAGGTACCGATGGTTTTGGCCGCTCTGATACCCGTGAAAACCTGCGGCGGTTTTTTGAAGTGGATCGCTACCATGTAACAGTTGCGGCGTTGAAGAGTTTGGCAGACCTGGGTCAATTTGATGCTGCCAAAGTGGATGTGGCCATTGCTAAATACGGCATAGCTGCGGATGTCAAAGCCCCCTGGCTTATTTAACGGAAGAACGCAAATGACAGTTTTAATCGAAATTAAAGTTCCCGATGTGGGAAATATTGCTGAAATCGACGTCGTTGAAGTGTTGATTCAACCAGGTGATGTGATAGCTCTGGAGCAGACTGTAGCCACACTTGAAACAGATAAAGCCAGTATGGACTTGCCGTCCAGTGCTGCGGGCACTGTACAGCAGGTCTATATCAAGCCCGGTGATAAAGTATCAGAAGGATCCCTGATTGCAACGGTACTGGCTAACAGCGAACAGGCCGGCATTGAAGAGACGGTCCAGCAAGACATTGCTCCGGCAACTACACCTGAAGCAGAAAAAGTACCCGAGCCTGTCAGTCAGCCGGTAAAACCGCCGCCTGAACCGACGGCAATCGAGCCATTGCATGGCCCTGAGTCTACGACTCGAATAGCCCATGCCTCACCGGCTGTCCGTCTTTTCGCCCGTGAACTGGGCGTTGACGTAGCCAATATAAAAACCGGGAGCGGTCGTAAGGGACGTATCTTAAAAGACGATGTAAAAAACTTTGTCAAAAAAGTAATGTCTGAAGCCATCGTAGCAACTGGAACTGGCATTCCGGGCATACCCGCAGTTGATTTCTCTCCGTTTGGCGAGACAGAAACCCGGAAACTCAGCAAGATTAAACGTCTTACCGGGCAAAACCTGACTCGAGTCTGGCTGAATTTGCCGTTGGTGACCTACCATGAAGAAGCCGATATTACCGACCTGGAGGCGTTTCGCACTGCACTGAATGCCGAAAAAGCTAAAGACGAGTTAAAAATCACCGGACTGATGTTTATCATCAAAGCGCTGGTTGCCGCCATGCAGCAGTTCCCGAACTTTAATGCATCCTTATCCGCCGATGGCGAAAGTTTAATTCTGAAAAAGTATTTCAATATCGGTATTGCAGTTGATACGCCCAATGGTTTGGTCGTGCCCGTCCTGCGTAATGTCAACAACAAAAGTATCAATGAACTGGCTGTTGAATTAGCCGGAAAAAGTGAGAAAGCCCGCCTGGGCAAGTTATTGCCGGCTGATATGCAAGGAGGCTGTATGACAATTTCCAGCCTTGGCGGTATTGGCGGCACGGCGTTTACGCCGATAGTCAATGCGCCGGAAGTCGCCATACTGGGTGTTACCCGCGCAAAAATGCAGCCGGTCTGGAATGGCAAGGAATTTGTGCCGCGCCTGATGCTGCCGCTCGATTTGACCTATGACCACCGGGTCATTGACGGCGCAGAAGGCGCGCGCTTTATGGCTACCCTCAAGCAGAACCTAAGTGATATTCGCCGTTTGTTACTTTAACACTGGAAATATTAAAGATGAATGAAGCAGTTTTACACGCAGAAGTATTGGTGCTGGGCGGCGGCCCGGGCGGTTACAGCGCCGCGTTTCGTGCGGCCGATCTGGGCAAGCAGGTCGTGTTGATTGAACGCTATCCAGTGCTGGGCGGTGTCTGTCTTAATGTCGGATGTATTCCCTCTAAAGCTTTACTGCATACCGCGCAGATCATTCATGAAGTGGATGAATTTGAACAACACGGTATTAATTACGGCAAGCCGGCGCTGGATATTGATAAAATCAGGGCCTGGAAGGAAAGCATTACCAAAACCTTGAATGAAGGTCTTGCGGGGCTGGTAAAACAGCGGAACGTAAACCTGATCCAGGGTACAGGAAAATTTACCTCACCCGATACGGTGGCTGTGGAAACTGAATCAGGTATAAAAACCATCCGCTTCGATCAGGCGATCATTGCGGCAGGTTCACATCCCACTAAAATACCGATTTTTCCTCACGATGATCCACGTTTACTGGATTCAACTGATGCCTTGGAATTAAAAGAGATTCCTGAAAAGCTGTTGATTGTTGGCGGCGGCATAATTGGTTTGGAAATGGCGACGGTTTACCATGCTTTCGGATCAGAAATAAGTGTGGTCGAACTGATGGATCAAATTATTCCCGGCTGTGATAAAGATCTGGTTACGCCGTTATTCCGGCGCATTAAAAAGCAATACAAAAATATATGGCTGGAAACCCGCGTTACCTCGATTGAATCACATGATGAAGGGCTGAAAGTTTTTTTTGATGGCAAGGGGACCCCCGAATCAGAAATGTTCGATGCGGTTTTGGTTGCTGTAGGCCGCAGACCCAATGGCAAGTTAATCGGCGCCGATCAGGCTGGCATTAACGTCGACGAACAGGGCTTTATTGCTGTTGATAAGCAGCAGCGCACCAATATTGAACATATTTTTGCCATTGGCGATATCGTGGGCAACCCCATGCTCGCCCACAAGGCTGTACACGAAGGCAAAGTGGCTGCCGAAGTGGTGGCTGGCTTGAAAGCCGGATTTGATGCCTTGACTATCCCTTCTGTCGCCTACACTGACCCTGAAGTCACCTGGATGGGGCTGACTGAAAATCATGCGAAACAACAGGGGATAGAATATGATAAAGCTGTTTTTCCCTGGGCAGCGAGTGGCCGTTCATTGTGTTTTGGGCGTAAGGAAGGTTTAACCAAAATACTTTGTGAAAAGGAAACGGGCAGACTTCTTGGCGCCGGTATGGTCGGCCCCAATGCCGGCGAATTAATTGCCGAGGCTGTGCTGGCGCTGGAAATGGGCGCAGATGCGGAAGATATAGGCTTATCTATCCATCCGCATCCAATGTTATCGGAAACCTTTGGCTTTGCCGCTGAAATGATTACCGGCACGATTACCGATCTTTATATAAAAAAATAATAAGCCCAAGGGCTTGAGATGCAAGTCTTGGTTTTTTTTGAATCCTGAACATTATTTCAAAGCGAAAATTGCTGACACCCAGATGAAAAGAAAGATTGCTATTCTAGTTGTACTTATATTACTCGTCCTCATAAATTTCAGTATCTGGAGCTACATCAACAACCCTCTGCAATTGCAGCCATGGACCAAGACCACCCTGGGTGTTACCTACGACCCCATGCGCAAGCAAGACACTCAAACAAGCAATACCTATCCCAGTGAAGCAGATATGGATAGAGACCTGGCTCTGCTTGAAAATAAAGTTTATGCCGTCCGAACCTACAGTGTACTTAAAGGGCAGCACAAGATTCCCGAGCTTGCCGCCAAACATAATTTGAATACGACAGTGGGCGCGTGGATTGATGGTAATCTGGAAAAGAATCGTCAGGAAATAGAAACGCTCATTGAGGTCAGCCGCCAGAATAATCCAAAAATTATTCGGCTCATGGTGGGCAACGAAGTTTTACTGCGCGAGGATATTCCCAAAGCAGCCTTGATTGACTATCTCCGCGAAGTGAAAAAACGCACCTGGCGTCCGGTGAGCACCTCGGAAACATGGGATATCTGGCTGAAAAACCCTGACCTTGTAAACGAGGTTGATTTCATAGCGGTGCATATTTTGCCTTATTGGGAAGGCATTGCCGCTGAAGACGCTGTCGATTATGTGTTCGACCGTTTTCATGACCTGCAGCAGGCTTACCCGAAAAAACCTGTCATCATTACCGAAGTCGGCTGGCCCTCAGATGGTCAACCGTTTAAACATGCGACGGCATCAAGAACCAACCAGGCGAAATTTCTTCGTGAATTTTTTAATCGAGCCGATGCTGAAAAGGTCACTTATTATATTGTTGAAGCCTTTGATCAACCCTGGAAAAAGTCTATTGAAGGTTCAGCGGGCGCTTATTGGGGTATCTTTAACGCCGATCGGCAACCCAAATACCCGATGGATGGCTATGTCCTGACCATGCCCGGCTGGAAAAACTGGGCTGCCGGTGCGGCAATTTTCAGTATGGTGCTAATGGGTTTATTTTTATATACCCGTACTACCTTGAAACTGCCCGGCGTTTTGTTTTTCGGATTAATTGTCAACCTTGCGGCTTCGGTTATTTTTTGGTCTGCATCGATAGGCGCTCATCAATACCAAACCAAACTTGGTATTTTATTTTGGGGCCTTATGCTGTTGATGCAGTTTTTGGCTGTGGTTATCCTGTTAATAGAAAGTCTGGAAATCGCCGAAGTGATCTGGCATCGAAAGACCGCAAGAACATTTAAGCCGCTGACCCCGCCCACCGATTTTAAATTTCCCAAAGTTTCACTGCATTTGCCTATCCATAACGAACCGCCGATGATGGTACGCAAGACACTGGAGGCTCTTGCGAAAGTGGATTACCCCAATCTTGAAGTGCTGGTGATGGATAATAACACCACAGATCCTGCTGTCTGGGAGCCCGTGCGCGATGATTGTGAACGGCTTGGTCCCATGTTCCGGTTCTTCCACCTGGAAAACTGGCCCGGTTTCAAAGCCGGCGCTATCAACCACGCACTTGAACAAACCGCCAGCGACGCTGAAATTATTGCTGTTATTGACAGCGACTATGTGTTGTCGCCAGACTGGCTTAAGTGCATGGTGCCTTTTTTCGATAATGAAAATGTCGGCTTCGTACAGTCGCCACAGGATTATCGTGACCGCGATCAAAGCCTCTTTAAATCCTTTTGTTATTGGGAATATGCCGGCTTTTTCAATATCGGCATGGTGCAGCGTAACGAATATAACGCCATCATTCAGCATGGCACGATGACGATGATTAGAAAATCTGCTTTACTGGAAGTCGGCAAATGGGCGGAATGGTGCATTTGCGAAGACAGTGAGCTCGGTTTGCGTTTATATGAAGCAGGCTATGACTCGGTTTATGTAAAGGATTCATTTGGCCGCGGCTTGATGCCAGACACCATGTCGGGCTATATGACGCAGCGTTTTCGCTGGGTTTATGGCGCCATGCAAATTATCAAAGGTCATTGGCGCAGTTTTTTGCCCACAAAAAAGTCACCGCTGACAGCGGCTCAACGCTATTATTTTATTGCCGGCTGGCTGCCCTGGTTTTCCGATGCCCTGGCATTGCTGTTTACTACCGCCAGTTTGATCTTGACGGGAATAATTCTGAGCGACCCGATACACAGCGAGCTGCCCGCCAATGTGTTTTTATTGCCGACGGTAGGTTTATTCAGCTTTAAAATCTTGCGCGGCTTATGGCTGTATCAGGCCCGGGTTCCATGTTCAGTATGGCAATCGTTAGGCGCGGCGCTGACTGGACTATCCTTAACCCATACGGTCGCCAGGGGTACGATGCAAGGCTTGTTTACTTCAGGTAAACCCTTTATGCGCACACCCAAATATGAAAAACAGGGGCCTTTGTTTTCCGGCTTAATGACTATAAGACAGGAATTGTTCTTGCTTGTATTGTTAAGTGCAAGTATTGCAGCGATGAGTTCTATAGATCATTTCGATAATTTAAGCGGCAGATTATGGATAGCTGTATTATCTGTGCAAGCCGTTCCCTACATCGCGGCATTAGTCACGCTGCTAATCAGTATTGCGCCAAATTACGGCGCTAAATCCAGACTTCTTGCTGAAAAGCTGGATGAGTAACAGCAAGATTCAAGGCTAAAGGCTAAGAGCGCTCGTCATAAAGATGCGGTTTTTTTTCACCTTTAGCCTTGCGCCTGACGTGTCTTCATATCCTTTGAGGAAAAGAGTCCAACCAGACTTGAAAAAAATTCATACGCCCCCACATAGTCGACATTCACATTAACAATTTTAGGAATATATCGTGACTGTTGAAGCAAAAAAAGAAACCCTGGGCTTTGAAACTGAAGTTAAGCACCTGCTGCATTTGATGATTCACTCCTTGTACAGTAACAAGGAAATTTTCTTGCGTGAGTTAATTTCCAATGCCTCGGATGCAGCAGATAAACTGCGTTTTGAGGCGCTGTCGAATGACAGTTTGTACGAAGGCGATAGTGATTTGAAAATTCGTCTGGAATACGACAAGGAAAAACGTACGATTACCGTTATAGATAATGGTACTGGTATGACCCGTGAGGAAGTTCAGGAGCATATCGGTACGATTGCAAAATCCGGCACCCGGCAGTTTTTTGAAGCCTTGACCGGTGAACAGGCCAAAGACAGCGAATTAATCGGTCAATTTGGTGTAGGTTTTTATTCGTCCTTTATTGTGGCTGATAAAGTCACTTTGACCACGCGCAAGGCAGGCGCCGATAAAAGCGAAGGCACACGCTGGGAGTCTTCGGGTGAAGGCGATTACACGATAGAAACAGTCGAAAAGGCAAAACGGGGAACAGAAATCGTCTTGCACCTGAAAGAAACTGAAAGCGAATTTCTAGACGGCTATCGTATCCGTTCCATCGTCAGAAAATTCTCCGATCATATTTCCCTGCCCATCGTCATGGATAAAGAAGTCATGCCGCCGATGGAGGAAGAAGAAGGCGAAGAGGCCAAACCCGCTGCCCAAATCGAGGAAGAGACCATTAACAGCGCATCGGCGTTATGGACCAAGGCCCGTCAGGAAATTTCAGATGAGGATTACAATCAATTCTACAAGCATGTGGGCCATGATTTTCAAGACCCCTTAACCTTTGTACACAGCAAGGTAGAAGGGACTAACGAATATACCTTGTTGCTTTATGTGCCGTCACGGGCGCCGTTTGACTTGTGGGACAGGGATGCCAAACACGGCGTGAAACTGTACATTCGTAAAGTCTTTATTACCGATGATGCCGAGCAGTTAATGCCGCGTTATTTGCGCTTTATCAGGGGGGTTATCGACGCGAATTCATTGCCGCTAAACGTATCAAGAGAAATTCTGCAACAAAGCAAGCAAATCAGCGCGATAAAAACAGGTGCGGTCAAAAAAGTGCTGGGCATGCTGGAAAATCTGGCCAAAAATGAAGCAGAAAAATATGAGACGTTCTGGTCCCAGTTTGGCGCGGTTATCAAGGAGGGTCCGATTGAAGATCATGCCAATAAACAGCGTGTGGCTAAACTGCTGCGCTTTGCGTCTACCCATACGGATACGGATAAACAGGATGTGGCGCTGGAAAATTATGTCAGCCGCATGAAAGAAGGCCAGGATAAAATCTATTATGTAACGGCAGACAGTTTTTCGGCGGCAAAAAACAGCCCGCATCTGGAAATTTTCCGCAAAAAAGGCATTGAAGTCTTATTGTTGTCTGATCGTATCGATGAGTGGCTGGTATCTAATCTGGACGAATTTGACGGCAAGCATTTACAGTCTGTTGCGAAAGGTGACCTGGACTTGGGTGCTCTGGAGACCGAAGAAGACAAAAAAGCCCAGGAAGAAGTTGATCACGACTTTGAAGGTATGCTTAAACAGATTAAAGACGTGTTAGGGGATAAGATCAGCGACATACGATTAAGCCACCGCTTGACCGAATCGCCTGCCTGTCTGGTTGCCGACGTTTATGGCATGAGTCTTAATATGGAAAGAATCATGAAGGATGCAGGCCAAATGATGGACATGGGTATGGGCAGAAAGCCGATTTTTGAAATCAATCCCCAGCATCCATTGGTTGCCCGCATGAAAGCGGAACAGGATGATACCCGTTTTGCCGATTTGACGCACATTCTGTTTGACCAGGCGATTTTAAGCGAAGGTGGGCAGCTGGATGATCCGGCCGCTTTTGTACATAAGTTGAACGGTTTGCTGCAGGGCTTGTTGCAGTAACCGTTAATAAACTGGAAAAGGCTGGGTAATTCCAGCCTTTTTTATGCCCGGTAAAAACTGTGTCCCCTTTATACTAAAAACCGCAGTTGAGCATTCCAGAATTCCGTTCGCCCTGAGCCCTTCGGCTACGCTCAGGGGAGCCCTGTCGAAGCATGAGCGGCTTCCATATGTTTCAACTGCGGTTTTTAGGGTCATACAAGGGCGGGAATCCGCGTTTTCACAATCCGCATAGCACCGCAGCAGCAAGGACACTTGATTGTAGGCCGTAATGCTCGCCGAACACTCAACCAAAATTTTAATGGGGTTCAAGCGAAGCAGCTCCTGTAGCAGTGCCAACAGGCGTTTGCTGTTGGCATGCAAAAAACCAAAGTTACTTCAATAGGTGAAATTCCAGCACCGCAATGGTTAAAAACCGATTGGTTGTTGAACCAGTTTGATGAAAACCGCGCAGTGGCCCGACGCAAGTATGGCGAATTTGTGACGCAAGGCGTGGGGAATGCTTCGCCTTGGAGCGAACTGCAGGTACTGTTGGGTAGTGAGCAATTTATCAACGAGTTGCAGCCGTTGCTTAAGGGAAAAAGTGAGTTTAAAGAATTTCCCCAGGCGCAAAGGTTGATGACACGTCCCGCACTCAATACGCTATTCAGTGAGCCAGTCAAGGCAAGCAAGGCATTGCGCGATGAGGCGATACGAAAGGCTTGCGTTGTACATGGCTACAGTATGGCGGATATTGCGCGCAAGGCTGAAGTGCATTATTCTACGGTGAGTAGGGTGATAAAAGG
>JAGXGJ010000059.1 GCA_024636875.1 Methylococcaceae bacterium
CCACTTTAAGACGCTATGGATTATATGTGCCATCGGAACTCTCGACAGCATAGCTGCCGGATTCAACCGCCGTTGCGGAAAACCGCATTACCGGTGGTGTGGGAGGGGGAACGGGCGCAATCCCGTTTCCTCGACCCGATTCGCTTTCCTACCGTAACCGAGTTATTTCAAACGACTACAACTACCGTGGGTGGAATACCTGCTATTATCAATGGCAATCCCGGCCTCAAACCGGAAGAAGCGCTGTCTTCCGAGCTGTCCGCAGAAAACTTTCTGAACCAGGGCAAATTGCGCCTTAGCTTGTTTCAGGAGCGCGTAAAGGATGCCATTTTTACGCAGCGGGGTTTTTTAGCCGATGGAAGTACTGTTAATTCACCTCAAAATGTTGATGAAATTCAAACTTACGGCATCGAATTTGCCGGTGAAGCCAGTGATGTCGTCATACAGGGACTTGATCTTTATGGCAGCGCTACCTGGACGGATTCCAGAATCACCGAGAACGCTACCGCCGATGCCGCCTCCGCTGCCGCAGGTCCCAGCGCCGCCAACCCAAATGCCAATCAGCCGTCAACCGGCAAACGCCAGCCCCGGGTTCCCGAGTGGCGGGCGAGCGCAACCGTTGCCTATCGCCCGACTGACAAGTTGACTACCTCTGTCAGCGCCCGTTATAGTAGCCCGCAGTTTGGTCAATTGAACAACAGCGATATTAATCCTCGGACCTTCGCATCGGGCGGCACCGCTTTCTTCGTTGTTAATTTGCGCGCCAAATATCAAATTACCAGGCAAGTTAGTGCTGCTGGGGGTATTGATAACATTAGCAACCAGGAGATATGGTTATTTCACCCCTTCCCATCACGAACCTATTTTGCCGAGTTAAAGTATAATTATTGAATATTCCAGGATGGGCATTCTATATCCGCCCACCAAAAGCGGTGGGTAAACGATAAAAACATTTGCCCGCCCAATCAATTTATCCAGAAATCATTATGAAATCGCTTGCTTTTTTTCTATTTGTTGTATTAGTTACCTTAACAAGCTGCGCACCTGTTGCGGGCATAAAATCAGCCGGCGGCACTCGGCAAGCACATAAACATGGCCAGCCAGCAGAACAAAAGGGGGGTTGCTCGAACTCTGCAGCGCAGCCATCCAACCAATGCGCTGAAACGGTAACTGCAGCTTTTGACAACATGGGCGTGTTATGGATCGCCTGGGTGAACAACGATCATCTTTATGTGCAATCTTCGCTGGATAAAGGTATCAGTTTTTCCTCGCCAGTCATGGTAAATACCGCTGCTGAGTCAATCGCAGCCAAAGGTGAAAGCCGCCCAAAAATCAAGCTGGATAACCAAGGCACTATTTATTTAACCTGGGTTCAGACCCTGGATAAGAAACGCAGCACTTATGTACGTTTTAGCCGTTCAACTGATAACGGACGCCATTTTTCCGAGCCCGTCACCGTCAATGATAATCTGGAAATAATACGGCACCGCTTTGACAGTATGGCGATCGGTAAAAATGGCGAAATTTTGATTGCCTGGCTGGATGCGCGTGATACCGAGTCTGCAAAAAAAGCGGGTAAGGAATTTAAAGGTCTGTCCGTGTATTACACCTGGTCTGACGATGGCGGCAAGCATTTTTATCCGAATAAAAGTATCGCTGCTCACACCTGTGAATGTTGTCGAATCGATACGGCAATTGCGAGTGACAACACGCCGGTTATTGTCTGGCGGCATATTTTTGATGGCGGCATACGCGATCACGCCATTATCAAAGTTAAAGACTGGAATATACCTGGCGGATTGCAGCGCCTAAGCCATGAAAACTGGAAAATCGATGCCTGTCCTCACCATGGCCCCGGGCTGTCCATCTCTGATAACAGTATTTATCATGCCGTATGGTTTAGTAATTCCGATACGAAACAGGGCTTGTTTTATGCCCATTCAACAAAGTCAGGACGAAGTTTTTCTGAACCTGTTAATTTTGGCAATACCGGTGCAAGCCATCCGCATGTTCTGGCTTTGAGAAGGCAGGTGGCGGTGGTTTGGCAGGAATTTGATGGCAACATTAACAGTATTCAGGTTATGCAATCCGCGGACGCAGGTAACACCTGGTCCAAGCCTGAAGCGCTTGCACAAACCACCGAGATGATTGATGAGCCGTTTCTGGTCAGCGATGGACAGGACATTTATCTTTCCTGGCATGCCCCTCAACTGGGCTATCAATTAAAGCACATATAGAATAGTGCGATTCATGACTAAACCTGCATTAACCATTGTAAATTAACAAATTTTAATAGCATCAAAGACCATATCGGGGTCTTTTTATCTTCAACATTACTCTCTGGACTTCACCATGTTTATTTCTCGCCGACCAATAAAATGTCTGGCTACGGCACTTTTTGGACTGTGTACGCTGCCTGTTTATTCAGCCGCGCCAACTCAGGTTAGTAGTACCGCTACGCATACCCCCATGCAATCGAGCGATGCGGGTAAAACGCTATTGGAACAGTACCGTTCCGTTACGAGGCAAACGGAAATTTTGCAAATTTATAACCGGCATTTAAACGATTTGCTCAACTCTCAAACACTCGAAAAAGCCTCATTGGAAAAACAGCTGAAAGACATTGAAGTAACCAGGCAGGAAATATTGCCGATGATTCTTAAAATGCTCGATAGTCTGGATAAATTTGTTGCTATGGATCTGCCGTTCTTGCCTGAAGAACGCAAACAGCGATTAACGGCATTAAAAGACATGATGGCTAAGGTGGATATAACCGATGCTGAAAAATTTCGCCGGATCATGGAAGCTTTTCAGATTGAAAATGAATATGGCAAGACAATTGAGGCTTATAAAGGCAATATCGTTTTAAACGGCAAAACCAGTGCTGTTGATGTGTTGCGCCTGGGCCGTGTAGCGCTTTATTACCAGCGTCTGGATGGCAGTGAAACAGGCTATTGGAATAAAGAAGAAAAACGCTGGAAAACCTTATCGTCTGATTACAGCAACGCAATCCGCAAGGGTTTGCGCATCGCCCGCAAGGAAACTGCTCCCGACATGTTGATTGTTCCCGTTCCCGCACCTGAGGCTGCCAAATGAAAAAACTGATTTTTATTTTTTCAATGTTACTTCCCTGTAACGCTGCCTATGCAGAGCATCTTGACCTCGACAAGCTACTGCGTGAAATCAAGCAAACCCAGGGTGCAGAAGGCAAAATCAACGCTGAAAGTGAAGCCCGGTTTCTTGGCGATGCTGATAAGCAAAAGCCGCTCCTGGAGGCCGCGCGCGCAGAACTTGGCAAGCAGGAAGACATCAGCAAGCAGTTGAAAGCACAATTGGCACAAATTACCGATAATACGACCCGATTGGAAACAACACTGGCAGATCGCAGCGGCAGTCTGGTCGACTTGTTCGCTGTTGCAAGACAAGTGGCAGGGGATTTAAAAGCTGACCTGAACAACTCTATCATTTCGGCACAATTCCCGGACAGAACCAAAATGTTAACTGCGATTGCCGATAACAAAGCCCTGCCCTCCATGGAACAACTGGAACAATTATGGTTTGCCCTGCAACAGGAAATGACGGAATCCGGAAAGGTTGTTCATTATAATGGAGAAATCTTGTCGGCTGCAGGCGAACCACGTAAAGCAAAAGTTGTCCGCGTCGGAGTCTTTAACGCGATAGCCGATGGTCAATATTTACGCTATATACCTGAAACCGGCAAACTGTCCGACCTTCCCCGTCAACCGGAGGGTAAGTTTCTTGATCTGGCCGAAGATTTTGCAGAAACAGAATCCGGACAGGCCGATATCGGTCTTGATCCCACCCGTGGCGCTATTCTGGGTATGCTGATACAAACGCCCGGGTTTACCGAGCGTTTGCAGCAAGGCGGCTTGATTGGTTATATCACCATGACTTTAGGTGTTTTGGGCTTTATCTATGGCATTATCAGGCTGATACAATTATCGCTGACCGGCAACAAAATGCTCAGACAGATGAACAGCTCCGAAATTAGTGAGGATAATCCGCTAGGCCGCATTTTTGCCATTGCTGAAAAGAGTAAAACTGAAGATACCGATAATCTGGATCTGTTACTGGATGAGGCGATTACCCGCGAGGTACCTGCTCTGGAAAAAGGCTTGGCTATCATTAAACTGCTGGCCGCAGTAGGCCCCTTGCTGGGCTTGCTGGGAACCGTTACCGGTATGATCATTACGTTCCAGACTATCAGCCTGTTCGGTTCAGGTGATCCCAAACTGATGGCTGAAGGTATTTCCCAGGCTCTGGTTACCACAGTAATAGGATTATGCGTCGCCATTCCCTTATTATTTTTGCACAGTATCGTTGCTTCCCGCAGCCGGATGCTGATACAGATCCTTGATGAACAAACGGCCGGCTTGATCAGCCGCCGGGCTGGCAAGTGATGTCTGCTTTTTTTACGTTGCTGGAGTCATTGCGCAATTTCCTGAATACCGGAGGAGACGTATTATGGGTGATTCTGCTGATTTCTATTTGTTTATGGACCTTGGTGGCTGAACGCTTCATTTTTTTTAGCTGGACCTACCCAGAACTCAAAGCCTACTGGCTGGAGCAATGGAATAGCCGTACCGATAGAGATTCCAAATATGCTTTATACATCAGAGAGTGCATCATTTCTGAAGCTAAAATTACGATGAACAGAACCCTTCCTGTTATCAAAATGCTGGTCAGTTTATGCCCCTTACTGGGTTTATTGGGTACTGTAACCGGTATGATTCACGTCTTTGATGTAATGTCTGTTACCGGCACCAGCAACGCCAGAGCCATGGCTGCCGGGGTATCCCAGGCGACCATACCGACTATGGCGGGGATGATGATTGCCATCGGCGGACTTTATTTCAGCAAACGTATTGAAGAGCGTGTCAGTGATGAAACGCACCACCTGACCGATTTGTTAAAATATAACTAGAGGCAACTATGCGCCGTAAAAGTAGCAGGTCATCAGCCGACCAAAATGCTGAACTTGATATGACACCGATGCTCGACATCGTTTTTATTATGTTAATTTTCTTTATCGTCACCAGTTCATCGATAAAAGAATCCGGACTTGATGTTAATCGTCCGCAAGCTCAAACTTCTGAAAAAAAAGAACAGGCCCATATTATTGTGGGTATCAGCCCCAACGGAGAAATATGGATTGACAAGCATCTCGTTGATATTCGCGCAGTCAGAGCCAATATCGCCCGTTTACATGCGGAAAATCCGTTAGGCTCCGTTATTATTGCAGCCGACAGAGAGACGAAAACCCATGTTCTGGTTAGCGTCATGGACCAGATTCGCCTGGCGGGAATCACCAACGCCGCGATCGCCACCGAATCGGGATCACAGTGAAAGCCCTGTTTGCAGCAATTTTGACCGGTCTTCTGGTATCGCTGGGCTTATTCTGGCTGATGCAGACCATGCTTATGAGTGACCAGAAGCATGTAAAAAAAACTGAAAGCCTGAATGCGATGCAGTTTGTCCGGTTAATACGAAAACCGCCGGAAAAACCGAAGCCAAAAAAGCCGCCGGAAAAAAAGGTGCAAGAGGTGCAGGAAAAACCACAGCCTAAAAAACGTGCGCCCACACCCCAAAAGCCGGTGAAAAATAAAAAGGTGGTAAAACAGGCTGCTCCCGAAGTGGAGGCGCCCAAGCCGGCTATACCACTGCCAACTGCACCTAAAGCCAGCGGACCTGTGGTCAGTGCGCCACAATCGGCCAATGCGCCTGCCAGGAAAGCAGACAAAGGTAATGGTGGAGGAATCAGCACAGGCGTCATTGCCCTGTCGCGCGTTCCACCTAAATACCCCCAGCGTGCGGCCAACCGCCATATTGAAGGCTGGGTCAAAATTGAATTCACGATTACCACTACAGGGACTGTTATTAATCCTGTTGTCGTTGATGCACAGCCTGCCGGTACTTTTGACGATGCCGCGCTAAAAGCGATCAGGCAGTGGACATTCAAGCAAAAAATAGTGGATGGAGTAGCGGTTACACAGCGAGCCATGCAGACCTTGCAATTCAAATTAATACGATGATCTTGTGTACTTTACCGGCTTGATATTTCCTGATTTCAGCCAGCACGGGATATTGAAATCCGGGGCTGGTTTTTTGCCGCGTAATTCAGGCAGCTATACAGGAAAAACTGTACACCAAAAATCAGGTTGGCCATTAACAGATGTATAGGTTGAACAATCGGCGGCACACCCAGTCTGTCCAGGCTGATGCCCGCCAGAATGGCTATTATGACCAACGCTGCAAGCGCTAAACCGGTACGAAATAATAGACTCTGTTTATCAACAGATTGGTAAAGTTTCCACACCAGCCACACGTTCGTAACAAGAATAATCGACGAAAAGGATCGATGTATGTAAAAAATAACCGGAAAATCATCCCGCCAGTATTGACGCTCGATGTGTTCGCGGGCAATAAAATCAACCGCCTCTCTGACCTGGGTTCCCATGGCTACTTGTAACAAGGTCATGATCATTGCCGCGATTAAAACGGTTTTAAATTTATCGGGCAACATTCGGATATCAATTTGACCCAGAAACTGTCGCTGCGATCGCGCGATTGTATAGATCAATAAAGCCACGATTACCAGAGCCAATAACATGTGTAAGGTGATCATGACCGGTTTCAGGTTGCTTGCAACGACAGTTGAACCCAGCCAGCCCTGAAAACCCACCAGAAAAAAACTGCCTAGCGACAAATAAAAAATGGTTTTGTCGCTGTTTAGATAGATGCGTGATGACCAGGCGGTCAAAAAAATCAGGAACCCGATGGTTACACCCACCAGGCGATTGGTATATTCGGTCCAGGTTTTTACCGGATTAAACTGGGTGTTTTCATAGCCGCGTTCAGCATAAATCTGATGATAATTGGCGGGCAACTGCGACTCCTCTGTGGGTGGTATCCATTGTCCAAAACAGGTTGGCCAGTCAGGGCAGCCCATGCCGGCGCCGGAAGCCCTGACGATGCCGCCCATAAGAATGACACAATAAACGGCGAAAATAGTTAGCATGCCGATACGGCGAAAATGCAGGACTGCTTGAGTATTCATCATAATGGTCATGTTAATAAAGTAATTTTATTTTGATTGTTGTCTTTCAATTTAAGGTTATCCGTATCGCCATCAGAAACCTGCAAAACGATCAGCATTTTACAAAGCGCACTCTCTTTTCCCTGCGCTGTACGGGAATGTTGCGCCAGCAATACCTTGCCTACGGTTTGTGCTGTGCCCGTGCTGTCATCGGTGATCGTTGAATTCGGTTCAGGCGTGGAAGATGTATCGCATTCAGCCAGAAACAGGGCTCTTTTTGCCTTGCCCAGATAATGGGTGCGGGCAATAATTTCCTGACCGGTATAACAGCCTTTGTTAAAGCTGATGCCCCCCAGTTTATCCAGATTAAGCATTTGCGGAATAAATTCTTCGGACGTCTCTGTCGCCAGCCAGGGTAACCCTGAGAGTATGTCGAGATAGCGCCATTGCTCTGAATCTTCCGGCTGAAAGCCCTGATGTCTGACCCGTTCCGACCATAGCGCAATGGCTTTGTCTGCTTCTGCTATAACCAGGCAACGATTGGAAAGATTGACGGCAATCGTGTCTTGCTGCGTTGTAGAAAATAATGGCCCGGCTTCCAGTGCCGGATCGCAAAGCCCGATTAAGCACAATTCATTAGAACTATCCGTTAAAGTAATATCAGACCGTAAAACGTACATTTGCAGTCTTTTTTTGACCGATTCCAGTAATTTTTCCGGTAAAACCAATAGAAAGGCAGCGCTTGTTTTAACCAGTAAAAAAGTGGCGATAGCCCGGCCTTTCGGATTGCAGATAGCTCCCAGGCTGCTTTTTGTTTCGGAGATTTCGTTAATGTTGCAGGTTATTTGTCCCTGCAATAATTTGGCCGCATCTTTTCCGCTAACAGTCAAAACTGCCAAATGTGGAACCGGATAAATGGTTTTGCCGGTATCGTCTGTTTTGGCCTGAAAGCTAATGCGGGTATCACTTTCAAATGTTGCTTGTTGACTGAGCAGGAAGTTTTTCCAGTTCTGATTCATAGATGAACGTATTGAGTTTTTAATTAGTCGCTGATTATATAGCAACTGAGGTTGAGTGGCGAAAAGAGCAAGTAGAAGGAAGCTGTTGTTGAAAGCCAGTCGCCTGATCGAGGCATTTCATCTATAGTAAATGTTAAAACCGGACAGTGGTAATTGTCGAATATGAAGTTAGACGAAGGTCAGCAGTCGACCCACTGCCGCCATTCGGATATGGTTTTAAGCTTCCCTAAACCGGACAGTCGTGACGCGCTGCAGCCGACCCAAACCAGTCATCGGCATCCCATAACTGACCGTCTGATCTCCCACGTAAAGAAGACGGTCGACTC
>JAGXGJ010000060.1 GCA_024636875.1 Methylococcaceae bacterium
AGCATCAAGAAGAAGAGGACAAACGAATAGATCAACTCGATTTATTTTAAGGCACCACCACCTTTAGGTGGTACATAAATTAACCCGCTTTGAGCGGTTCACGTTTTCAAGCCTCCGGCTTTGCCGGAGGTTTTTGACTTGAATCTTTTTATTTTTTACACCCGGATAGGTAAGCAGACAGTTAGTGGCATTTACATAAAACTTAACCTTTTTTATTGAATACATTATGAATTCAAAAAACCACGATGATGATGCGACCAGAATTTATCCAACCGGTATTAATGACTCACAGTCAATAAGTAAAGCAGAAATTACTAATGAAGTTCAAAAACAGGATTCAGATTCAACCATCAGTTTGCCAGTTAGACTCAAACAGGAAGTTACAGACAATGAAGCAGCTACGATAATCACAAAAAATAGTGTTGAAAACATTTCCGAACCGGTTTCATCAGCATTAAAAGTCGGTTCAATCCTTAAAAACCGTTTTATCCTTCGTGAATTACTGGGTAGTGGAGGCATGGGAAGGGTATTTAGAGCAACCGACTTACGTCGACAAGAGGCCCGTGATGAATCACCAGACGTTGCAATAAAAGTCTTGAATGACGAATTTAAAAATGATCCGGAACTTTTTATCGCATTGCAAAGAGAAACCAAAAAAACACAACAACTGGCACATCCCAATATTGTTAATGTTTACGACTTTGATCGTGATGGTGATAATGTTTTTATGGTAATGGAAATTCTCGGAGGCTATTCTCTTAAAGATTACCTGAAAGAAACAGCTGTTAATGGACTTCCCTTTAAAAAAGCCTGGCCCATTATTGAAGGATTAGCTTTGGCGTTGGCTTATGCCCATAAACGTAACATCGTCCATTCTGATTTCAAACCCGGCAATATTTTTGTCAAGGAAAACGGTGAAGTCAAAGTTCTCGATTTCGGCATTGCCTGTGCTGCAACACGATCTGACAAACAATCCAATGACAAGACTGTTTTTAATGCCCGGGACTTGGGCGCTCTTACTCCGGCTTATGCCAGTCTGGAAATGTTTGAGAATAAAGGTCCTGATCCGCGAGACGATATTTATGCATTGGCTTGCGTTACCTATGAGTTACTCGCTGGCAAGCATCCTTTTGGTAAACTCTCCGCTCAGAAAGCTATGGAGGTTAATCTCCATCCTCCCGTAATTTCTGGACTACCAAGACGGCAATGGAATGCACTAGTCCATGCACTGGCTTTCAAGAGAGAGCAGCGGACGAGTTCCGTTTCACAATTTATTAATGAGATAGAGCCTCATTCAATACTCCCTTTTTTATTAGCGGCAGTGACGGTGATCTCATTGCTTGTTGCTGCAGGACAATACATTTATGTGGATTTTACTGAAGACAAAGTGGCCGACAAAGTTATAAAACTGACCCCGGAACAAGAGCTTAAAATTAAAGACCTTTTGGAACTGGCTCAAATTCATTACGATGTCGGTTTTATTACTGCTCCTTCAGGCAGTAATGCATTATGGGCTTATCACCAAGTGTTAGATATTGATCCCTATAATAAACCGGCAAAAGAGGGGCTTAAAAAGATAGCTGACCTGACCCTGCACGAAGCTGAAAAACTATTTGAACAAAATAACTATGATGAAAGTCTGTCAAAAATCGAAGAAGGATTGGAGGCTATTCCGAAAGATGAAAGGCTTTTGGAATTGAAAAAAAAGATTATGCAACTGGAAGCAGCAAAAAATTAGTGGCTCTACAAGAAATCAATCCGTATCAATGATTGAGTTTTTCAACTTTCAACAGCTTAAAGCAGTAGTCGTCATAATTTCAGAACTTCCAAATAGTGTGACAGAACTATGGCGTTGGAATACGCCATGAAAAATGTTGTTCACTTAATCAACATTTTTTGTCTGACTTTAATGATTGTTAGTTGTACTACACCGGATGTCCGCCTTGAACGGGAAGCAAAGCGCCTGGGTTTTAACCGGACCATTGTCCAAGGCACCAAATTTAAACATGTTGTGTATACAAATAATGCTCAAAACAAGGGCAATGAGCTGCATGTTTATCTGGATGGAGATGGCACACCCTGGATCAACAATCGCCGGGTTTCTGATGACCCGACCCCTAGAAATCTGCTGCTATTCAGATTGATGTTGCTGGATACCGCGCCGGCCGTTTACTTGGGCCGTCCGTGCTACAACGGGTTCAGCGCTATACCTCCGTGTGAGCCACGTCTTTGGACAGATGAGCGCTATTCAACGACTATCGTAACAACCATGGCGGTTGCTCTGGAAAAATTTCTTAAATCCCTGCGCCCGAAGCGGGTTGTATTGATCGGATATAGTGGCGGGGGCGCATTGGCCATGCTTCTGGCCGAGCAAGTACAGAATTTACAGGGCATCGTAACGATTGCCGGTAATCTGGATATCGAAGCCTGGTCCAGTCTACATAATTATTCGCCACTTGTTGGATCGAACAATCCGGCGCGACTACCACCCCTGAATCCGGCATTATTTCAACTGCATTTGGCTGGCGGTAAAGACAAGAATGTTCCAGTCACTTTGATCCGGCCAACCGTACTGCATCAGCATTCAGCACAACTGGTTGTCATACCGGAATTTGATCATACCTGCTGTTGGGAGAAAATCTGGCCCTCGGTATTGAAAAACATTGAACTTCAAGCCAATAATCCAGACTTGTCTGCTAAAAAAACGCTGCGTCCTGAATATAGGCATTATGATGTCAATCAAAATTGTCAGCATTCAGGCGGCCTGTATTCACCAATGGATAATTCTACATGTTTTGTGGGGTTGACTTGTTTCCTGTAAGCTTTAGCTGTTTTTATCAGATGCTGTGAAAAAGCGCCGAGCCCCTTACTCTGTCGACTATCCGCTTCTGCTTTGATCCAGAGTGTAACGGGAAAGCGGAGGATTAAACCTAAAGCCAAAATGCTTAGGATCTTCCCCTATCACTGCTGCAGAGAATATATAAAATACATAATCATAGGTCTCTTTAGGTATTTCATAGTGCTGGATGAATTTCCAGAAATTCTTGTCACGGGGATTATCGGGCATTTTCTTGATCATGCTTCTCACCCTGTTATGACCGTAGTTATAGCTCGCCATGACCAGTAAGCCCGAAGCCTGAGCTTCTGTGCTGTAAATATGTTTCAGGTATTTGGTCGCGGCACGGGTGGCTTTATAGAAGTCAAACCGCGCATCCAGCTCATCATATTCCCTGACGTCTGCCAATGGGCCAGATGGAAGCCCATATTCCTGGCCGGTTGTTGCTAAAAACTGCCAGGCGCCTTTAGCAATCCCGTAGGAAGTTTCGGGGCCAATCGCCAGGGTATCGTAATTACTCTCCTGAAGTGGCAAATAAAAAAAATACAGTGGCAGACCCTCTTTTTCCAATGCAGAAATAACTTCAGGGGCGTAGTTGTTTTTTTCCATACGCTCCATTGCTTGCTGCATTCTTGACGAATTCTGCCAGTACTTGATATAGCGAGTAACTTCTTCGACAAAACCATCAGGCAACTCCAGTTCACTCTCACCAAACTCCCGGGCAACCCTGGTTATTAAATCCTCTTCGTAACTCGCATCACCAGGGAATCTGATCCGGAAAGATGTCGCCTCTTTTACATAGCGTTGATACCTGGCTTTCATGCTTTTCAGCTTTATCTTTTCCCGTTCCACACGCACCTTTTCTGCGGCAATTTTTTCCTGCTCGGCTTTAATCCGTTCTTGTATAGCCAGCTTTTGATTCACAGCTGCCTTCAAGGTTTGTTCCAGTATCTCCGCGCTTTCATCTATCATCAGTTCTGACTTGGACAGACTGACCTCCAGGGTCTTAATGTCATAGAACATATCAATCGCCAAGGTGCGTGCATTGGAGAGCGCAATCTGTTGGTAAGTTATCAATGTCACAGACAGCAGAAACAAAATGCCCAAGACCCAAATAACTTTATTGTATTTTTTGACCCGGATTGTGCGGTCTTCGTGGATTAGATTACGCACCATGCGGGTATAGTCCCCGGAATCTTCTGCCTCTTTCTCTGCCAGCAAGCGGGCTTTTATGGACTCTCTGGATAAATTTCTGTGAGTGCTTTTATCCGGCACGTCTATTGGTGAAGCGGGTAAAATGTTGCTATCTTTGGACTGTTCTCCAGCTTCTGCCCTTTGATCAGTGGCCAGAATACTCAGGGTAATGCCAGAATTACCCAATGTAATTGATGCCGGTAAATTCAGTTTCGCCTTTTGTTCAACCAACCTGTTCTGAATATAAATGCCATTGGCGCTATTCAGATCATAAATCCACCAACCCCCATTTTCACCTTTGACTTCAAGATGGTGCCGACTGATGTCTCCATTCTGGATAACAATGTTATTATCCTGTGAACGCCCCACGGTGAAATCATGCGTAAAAAAGTACTGTTTGATTGGCTTACCCTGCGCATCAGCCAAAATAACATGCAACCCAGCCTGAAATAGCACAGTGCGGTCTGAATCAGACTCATTCCAGTGTGCTTCTTGCGGCATCATGATGGTTTTATCGTCCTGCATGAAATCCTCTTAATTAGAACGCAACCAAACCTTTAATCATAAAAGCAAGTTCTGCTGTTTTTTACCCACAGCCCGAGATTCAAACAGGGGCGCCTTTGGCTGCATCAACGCCAGCTCCAAAGCAGCCGCCTGGCGTTGACGTTGTTTACCTGATCTCAACACAGCCTGACACTGAAATTCGCTAACCGGTTTTCCTGATAAATAGCGAACACCGGGTAAAAAATTGTGTTGGTGTTGTTTCCACCAATGCTCTATCAATAGCGGGTCTGGAAATGGCAAATCTTCATCCGGGTCCATAGCGATCTCCTCATCTTCCGGATTTTCTGTTGGGCCAGCCGCAAAATTTTTCGGCAACTTGCCTTCCAAATCTTCATAGGCAATATCCGCTCCACTAATAAAGCTAAAAGATTCTCCAGCAATCCTTGCCAATTTCGGCGATTCCATTTGCTTGATTAACCAGGGTATGTAGCCTGGATCACCGGCTATACCGGCGCCTATGATTGCCTCCCTGATTCTATCCTTACTTTGCACCAGAGTTTTTAATAATGCTTTAACCTGCTGGAGGTCAAGTACACGAAGAGCCAAAGACATCGTTTTAACAGAGAAATCTGAGCCCTCAATAATGCTGGTTTGCAGTAAAGATAAAGCCTTGCCTCGTCCACCTAAAAGCACAGTTGACCATGCCGCCCAAAACCCAATGGCGGTATCCTGATGGCTAACCTGTTCCAGCAATAGGGATTTCAGATCAGCCCGTCCCAGTTCACCTGCAGCTCTCAGTGCACGAGCTCTGAGTTGAAAATTATCATCCTGTATGGCCTCATCAAGGTATTTCCCCGGATCAACGCGATGAATTGCGCATGCAGCAATTCCTACTTGCCGCCACAATGGATTTTTTGAAATTAGCAATCCGTTAACTTTTCCCTGTAGATGATGGGGCTCTACCCATCCGAATGCGGAAATAAGTCCGGTTAAAGTCTCGGGAGCTTCTTCAGCGACCTGATAAACCTTGTCAATTCGATCAATAAGATTCCCTTCCAGGGCTAGGACAGCAGCAATAAAAACTTCTCCCCGCTCTTTAAATTCAAGATTATGACAACAAGCCTCCCAACCATAATCACCGGCAATCCTGAGGCCGTCGATATGCGCTTCGACACGCCCATCCAGTTTAGCCAGATCTTTTAAGTTATAGTGTGGCGCATAAACCGCGTTATGCCTTAACAGCCAAAGAAATGCCGCTTCTTCAGCATGCTGGTCAATAATATGGGGGATAACCGAAGGGGTTTGCATCATCGTATCAGTGTCTTATATAACAATAATCTGGCGAAAGCTTATTCTGTACCCATAAGATAATAATTGGCAATGCTGACAGTCGCTCCATCAGTTAAATTTATGCATCCCACGGACCTGATAAGGCTTTTAGCGGTTCTGCCACAGATTGAAACCTGGCCAGGCGCACAATGTTACTGCTGCGATGACTGATAAGCGGCATAATGCCCTGATTCAGAATCCTTTCCATTGCCCTGTCGCTCAAACAAATCTCTGCGCAAGGCTGTAATAGGGATTCGCCGTGTTGTTTGAGAATATACGCCGGAAGATCGTCGATTTGCAAATTATCGCCGAGTTGCATCGACCAGCCACGTTCGCTGAAAGAACGGCCAATCAATAAGGCACAATGAAACGCTGGATTACCCCATAAAAAAGCCTGATGCTGTTCCAGTGCGGGTAGCATTTCTTCGAAATCGAAGTGCTCAACCGGATCGGTATCGCGCCCATATGGCAAGCGTAATAAAATCCTCGGCAGCGCCAAACCAATCCAGGCGGCCGCCAGGCTTTGTCTAAGCGCATGCCAGCGTTTTTTCGTTTCAGGCGGCAATTCCTCCCAGTCATGCGGATCGGGACACTTGACCAGCAACCTGCAACCCAGCAAGCCCGGATCGACCTCCGTGATAAATGGACTGCCGGCATAAGACGCCAACACCCCGCAGGCCGCAAGCAGCGTCACATCTTCGGCGCTGCCGCCGAAACGATAATTTCCGATCAGCAGCGACCAGCGTTTTCCACCCAAGGTAGCGACGCTCTGTTCGACCAGCAGGCGATATAATCGATTTTCTCCCGACTCAATTAAATCTACAAATAATTCTTCTTTTGTGACATCCAGCAAATGCAAGGATAAGCTTTCGCCGGTTTCAAGACCTGCTACAAGCATTTGCAATGAGCGCCAGGACGCTTCAAGCGCCTGAAAATCCGGATGATGCAACAGCTTGCGCATTTTGGTGCCAATCGCATCGTCAACTGCTTTAATATAAATATCTTTATAAGGTGAAGCATCAGGAATGATGTATTCGGCAACGATAGCCTCGATATAACTTGCGGCGGCATTTTTTGCCTGCTGCTCGGCGGAATGTTCAAAACTCGAGGGGCGATCGCCGAGCAGGCGTTCCAGAGTAGAAACGTCGTCTTCCGGTTTTACCTTTCTTTCTTCCTCTGCCGTAGCCTCGTCCGCGATAGAAAGATGAGCGCGCAGTTGATCGGCCGCCTCCGCAAAAGTGCCGGGATTGCCCAAACGCTCGCGCATATCCGCCAGCCCCTGAAACAGTTTCAGTTTTTGAAACAGCACATCCGGATGAAAATCTTCCATCCGCCGAAACGTTAAATCGACTGCCGATGCAGTGTCCTGATCCAATTGGATATGAAGCCGCGGAGCAATTTTCGACATGGCTTGATCGAAATTGTCGATATCGACCTGGAATACGTCCTGTCTTTCGATGATGGCCCGTTGGCGCTCTGCCCCCGAAAGCCCTCTTCCGCTGAAATCCCCGAGTATCAGGATGCGCATCGCCTCATCCTCCGATCTTCTTGAATTCAGTCTTGATTTCGGCTCAGTCATTTTGAAAGTGACATCGAGTCGTTCCGCCATAACTATCCCCATCAGTCTTGTAGATGATGCGCTATCATACGCGCCCCAAATCCAACCGGTAACAAAAAATACCGAATCATCAAAGCCACCGAAAACCTGCCGTTAAGGCGGCGTTGTCATCTTGGCTCCGTTTTGATGCAATCCTGGATCTGCTTTTCCCAGGCCTGCTGGCGCGCGGTATTGAGCCCATGATTGGTTTCGGAACTGGAATCGTATTTATCTGACATATCGTCGGCCAGTTTGTCGTATTCCTGCATCAAACGATTGGTCTCGCTGCCGAGATCGTTCACCGAGTTTTCTCTGAGGCTGCGCAGCGCCGTCATCAAATCGCGGTAAAAAAGCCCGGTGATATCATAGTGACCTTGCTCATGCGCCAGCAAGGCATCGCTTTTTTGACTGCCGACAGCCCAGGACTCGGCTTTCTTGACGGTCATTTTAAAAGTCACCTTGCCCAGCTTGAACTGGCCGTTTTCGCGTTCAACAGAGACTTTTTTCTCTGCACCCAATTCGACCGAGATTTGCGCATCCTCGGACTCGCCGTCCGGCCGGCTGCTGACTTCCTTGAATTCGCTCCAGGCAATTTTCCTTGGCCACCCGGACAAAGAAGGACCGCCGGTCGAGGTCGAAAGCCCTTCCGGTTGCGCCGATCGAAATCCGGCATAAGGTGGACTGCCCGGTGGACTGTCCAGGATTGGGCTATTGCTTAGCGCGGGAGATTGGCCGTCGCTCATAAATACCTCTTAAACAAAAATACTGGCCAGCAAATCCATCACGCAGGTCATAAAGATTGTTTTCCCTAATCAATGCTTTCTGCTTCGGCATCACCGCTCGAGTCGATAGCTAACATTCAGTCCTGAACATAGCGATGGAATGAGGCAAAAAGCTAATCGGCCAGCCTTTTCACCAGTCCATGTTTCACGGGGTTCCAATGCACATAAATCAAATAATGCGCGTAATAGGCTTCATCGCGGATCACATACTCCCGGAAGCGGCGCTGCCATAATCCAAGTTCATCTTTTGTAATTCGAACATGGGGTAGCCGTTCGGCACGGAGTATCGCTTGAGCGAAGCAGATTTTGTTCGATATTTCCAGCGCATGGAAAAATCGTCGTCATCCGGCGGAAATGTCTATATACAGTGCAAATGATCCGGCAACACCACCCAGGCGTCAATAGGAAATGGACGATCCCAGCGGATCGTACGCACGGCCTCACGAAGAATATCAATATGGCTGACCAAAATATCCAACCGCTTTTTCAACAAGTTGACCGTGAAAAAACAGGCACCTCCCGGTACCCGATAACGACGATAATCCGGCATAACGTTCCATGCTGCGAAACCCGTAAACGGTTCCGCTTACGAGGGGATGCACCGGAAAAGTCCAAACCCACCGTACGGCCGCATACGCTCCGGCTATAATGTGATTCCCGCTTGTTGTAGAACCGTTAGTAAAGGTATTTTGTAAGGCGTACCGTCTGGTGCATGCAATGGTGGGTTTCTCTGTTGAGTAAATGCTTTCTGAATAAATCCGTCCCAGAGAGCTTGCTGACTTTGAGTATTTCCGTGATTAGTATTAACGTCATAGCGATCTTGAACTGGTTGGGTTTTGGAATCATACCGCTGTTTAATTTGATTAATTTCATTCATCACCGCTTGAGCAGTGCTATAAGTGTTTTGCTTAAGCTGCATGATGTCAATAAACATATCTCGCACCAGTAACGCAACTAAATCATAGTGCCCTTGTTCATGGCGTAGTATTCGGCTTTGCTCCTGTACTGATGTTTTAAAAACCCAGCTTGCTACCCAACTTGGTGGCCGTTGAAACTGAATTGTAATTCTAACATCGTTCTTTAAACAGTATCTTGGCGGATGGGTTTCTGGTACTGGCTCAGCATTGGCACTATACGCGTAATTGGTGCGTGTAAATGCAGCAGTCGCAGTTTGACCAGGGCTTGGTGCTGGTTTATTGACTGGTGTACCGAAGTCGGACCACCGAAGTTGTTTTTTTAAATTTAAGAGTTGAGAAGACATATTTCCTTCTTCATTGTTCATGCTTGAAATGTAGATTTTCGAGATGCCGAAATATTGCTTATTCAGCTGCGTAGCTTAAACCCTATCACGTAGCTTATCAATATGTCGAACCAAGGTATCCAGTCGAGGCTCCAACAAGTTAACCAGTCAAAGGGCGAAACAACCGATAACGACGATAATCCGGCATAACGTTCCATCGGTAGGGCGGATGCCCGATAGGGTGATCCGCCAATCAGAGAATCCAGGAATTAACCCAATCAAATCTTCGAACCTGAATGGATGGAATGGCAAGTTCATCACTCCGGTAACATACGGCGGAAACCATCCATGGTTTCGCGTACGCCCGTGAGTGCGTGCTATTTGCAGGGTGAAAGTCCCTGCCGGAGTGAGCCACAGCTCCGTAGCTGAAGGTAACTGCGTCGTCGTGAGGCGAGGTGGGGAGTAACCGGAGGCGAACTGTCGGTCCGTAGGATGACGAACCTGTTTCGGCGGAGTATAGCGGCGAGCCTGCACGAAAGTGGCGAAGCCTGGAAGTAACGCAGCACGCTGGGATGGCGGATAAAGCGATGCTGTGGCGTACCACGTGGTTGAGGACGGAACGATAGGAAGGTAGCATGAGGTAAACGGGGAGACCTGGCCGTCAAGGTGACGATGGGCAGGAGTCAGAGCCCTCATAGTACTGCAAATCGGGGAAGGTTAT
>JAGXGJ010000061.1 GCA_024636875.1 Methylococcaceae bacterium
AACACGGATTTACACGAATAAACAACTAGTTACATCAATTCTTTGTGACACCATTTGGGTGAAGTGCCAGCCTCGCGCAACATAATGTTTTATCAGTGTTTTTCTGTGTAAATCTGTGGCTAACTAAGGTTTTTAGGTTAAATAACGATTTTCTCTGAAATTATATCGCAAGTCTCAATTTCATGAGGGCGGGACGCGGTGTCAGGCGATCGCTGTGAAGGCTAAACTTATTTAACGTCCAAGCAAGGGTTTTATGTCTATTGTTGATAACGTCACACCTGGCCAACAGTCGCGGGCGCTCTGGCTAAGCACGGTTGCCTTCACCACCTGTTTTGCAGTCTGGACTATCTTTTCCATCATCGGGCTGCAAATTCAAAAAGACTTGGGGCTAAGTGAAACCGAGTTTGGTTTGCTGGTTGGTACCCCTATCCTTTCCGGGTCGTTAATCCGACTGATACTGGGTATCTGGAGCGACCAGTACGGCGGCCGTATTGTTTATACACTGGTTATGGTGACGGCGGCTATTGCTACGTTTCTGCTGACCACGGTTGTTACTTACCCGATGTATTTGCTGGCCGCATTAGGTATTGGTATTGCAGGTGGCTCGTTTGCCGTGGGCATCGCCTACACTTCGCGCTGGTTTTCTACAGAAAAGCAGGGCACTGCGCTGGGTATTTTCGGGCTGGGCAACGTAGGCGCGGCAGTCACTAAATTCACAGCGCCTTTTGTGATGGTCGCTTTTGGCTGGCACGCCGTGGCGCAAATCTGGGGGGCGGCTCTGCTGCTGATGGCTGTTATTTTCTGGTTTGCCGCCGAAGATGAACCCATGCTTAAAGCCAGACGCCTGTCGGGGGCCAAGCCGGATTCATTTATGAAGCAACTGGAACCGCTTAATAACATACAGGTTTGGCGGTTTTCGCTGTATTACTTCTGCGTATTCGGCGCCTTTGTCGCATTGGCGCTCTGGCTGCCTCGTTATCTGGTTGGCGCCTACGGCTTTGATATTAAAATCGCGGGTATGCTGGCAGCCTTGTATTCCATTTTTGCCAGTTTGTTTCGTGCACTGGGCGGCTGGTTATCCGATCGATTTGGTGCGCGCCGGATTATGTACTGGACGTTTATTGTTGCCGCCATTTGTACTTTTTTACTGTCCTATCCGCCTACCGATTATGTGGTGCACGGCATTAAAGGCGACATCAGTTTTAGCCTGTCGATAGGCCCTGTTGGTTTTATCTTGCTGATGTCTGTGCTCGGTCTGTTTATGTCGTTTGGCAAGGCGGCGGTGTACAAACATATTCCGGTTTATTATCCCGCCAATGTCGGTGCCGTCGGTGGCGCGGTCGGTATGATCGGCGGTTTGGGCGGCTTTTTATTGCCGTTGACTTTCGGTATGCTGAACGATTTGACCGGCATCTGGAGCAGCTGTTTTATGCTGCTTTTTGTCCTGGTGATGATTGCGCTGACCTGGATGCACTTCTCGATTGTTCAAATGGAGCGCCGCGTCGTACCTGAATTGGCAAAGGTTTCGACCGACTTGCCGGAATTGAGTTATCCTTCTTCATTGGCATTAACTGACTGGAATCCTGAAGACCAGGATTTTTGGGAAAAGACGGGCAAGCGGATTGCTGCACGTAACCTGTGGATCAGTATTCCGGCCTTATTGCTGGCATTCGCAGTGTGGATGGTGTGGAGCGTCGTCGTTATCAATCTGCCCAGCATCGGCTTTAAATACACCACCAATCAATTGTTCTGGCTGGCAGCCTTGCCTGGCTTGTCCGGGGCGACCTTACGTATTTTTTATTCCTTCATGGTGCCGATTTTCGGCGGCCGGCGCTGGACGACGATCAGTACCGCCTCGTTGCTGCTGCCGTCAATCTGGATAGGTTTTGCGGTACAAAATCCTGAAACGCCCTACCTTCTTATGGTGGTATTAGCCTTATTGTGCGGTTTTGGTGGCGGCAATTTTGCCTCCAGTATGGCGAATATCAGCTTTTTCTATCCGCAATCGCAAAAAGGGGCTGCGCTTGGATTGAATGCCGGTCTGGGTAATCTGGGCGTCAGTACCGTGCAGTTCGTGGTGCCGCTGGCTATTGCCGCTAGCGTATTCGGGTCATGGGGCGGCGAACCGCAAGAATGGGTTAAAGACGGCATCACTCGATCGATCTGGCTGCAAAATGCCGGTTTTATCTGGTTGCCCTTCATACTTGCGACCAGCATTGCCGCCTGGTTCGGTATGAATGACATTGCTTCGGCTAAAGCGTCGTTTAAAGAGCAGGCGATCATTTTCAAACGCAGGCACAACTGGTTGATGTGCTGGCTCTATACCGGGACTTTCGGTTCCTTTATCGGCTATTCAGCGGGTTTTCCGATGCTGATTAAAATTTTGTTCCCTGATGTGAATCCGACCCGGTACGCCTTTTTAGGCCCGCTGGTCGGGGCGTTGATAAGGCCGGTAGGCGGCTGGCTGGCTGACAAGCTGGGTGGTGCGCAGGTAACATTGTGGAACTTTGTCATCATGATAGTCGCGGCATTCGGAGTGCTGAATTTCATGCCGTCCGAGGGTAATCCCGGCGATTTCTGGGGCTTTCTTGCGATGTTCATGCTGCTATTTATCACCACTGGCGTCGGCAACGGCTCAACCTTCCGCATGATCCCGGTTATTTTTATGACCGAGCGCTTGTGTGCAGTTAAAGGACAAGCACCGGACGTGGTGGCACAGGCAAGAAAAGACGCGGCTAAAGAAGCAGCGGCGGTACTGGGGTTTAGTTCAGCGGTCGCGGCTTACGGCGCATTTTTTATTCCGAAGAGTTACGGCACGGCTATCAGTATTACCGGTAGACCGGATGCGGCGTTATACTGCTTTATCATTTTTTATATTTCTTGCATAGGGATTACCTGGTGGAATTACGCGCGTAAAGCGGCGACTATGCCTTGTTAATTTTTTAAAAATGCATCGTTTCTTCTCACTTAATAAGTAAATCATAATGAGCCACTTCCTGGACCGCTTCCTGTTTTTCAAGAAAAAAGTAGATACTTTCTCCGGTAACATAGGTGTAACTATGACTGAGCAAGAAGCTCTTGATAAAATCCCGGATGACTGGATAAAAGATGTCAGTAAATCAGAATTAGAAGAAAAAGCTAAAGAAGCATGGTCGTCAGTAATTTTTGAGATTGCTGAACAATTAGGGATTGCTCCAACGGATAACCTAGACGAAATGATTACTCGGCTGGCAAAATCTCACAGAATAAGCAAGAAAAAAGAAATAGAGGCATTAAAAAACACCTGTATTCAAAATTCAAAAATAGATATTTTTACAGAGAGGTATGGATATTTATTTAAAAAAGATAAATATGGTGAACTGTCTTATTCACTTCCCATGCTAAGAAAAATCACAGGGATGGCCCTAAAATGACCAACAAAAACGCAGCTTTTGACAATACTGTGACTGTGCACGTTATATCAGAAGTACTGGAGTGTGAATTCACACAACAAGAAAATACCGATTCATGGGTTGGTAATCGCCAGTCCAACCAACCAACCAACACCAAAAATCTAGCCCACAGGTAATTTACAATGAGCCACTTCCTGGATCGCTTGCTGTTTTTCAAGAAAAAAGTAGATACTTTCTCCGGCAACCACGGGGTGGTGACCAATGAAGACCGAAGCTGGGAGAACAGTTATCGATCGCGCTGGCAGCATGACAAGATTGTGCGATCAACGCACGGTGTTAATTGTACGGGATCATGCAGCTGGAAAATTTACGTTAAGAATGGTCTGGTGACGTGGGAAACCCAGCAAACCGATTATCCGCGCACCCGCCCAGATTTGCCGAATCACGAACCGCGCGGTTGTCCGCGCGGCGCGAGTTATTCCTGGTATTTGTATAGCGCGAATCGGCTCAAATATCCGTTGATACGCGGACGTCTGGTCAGATTATGGCGCGAGGCGCGGCAAACCTTGTCGCCCGTCGAGGCCTGGACATCGATCGTTGAAGACACTGTTAAAGCCAAGGAATACAAAGCCAGACGCGGTTTGGGCGGCATGGTTCGCGCCGATTGGGAGGAGGTGAACGAAATTATTGCCGCGGCCAATATCTATACGGCAAAAACCTTCGGCCCCGACCGTATTATCGGCTTTTCGCCTATTCCTGCGATGTCGATGGTTTCCTATGCCGCCGGCAGCCGCTACCTGTCGTTGATAGGCGGCGTCAGCATGAGTTTCTATGACTGGTATTGCGATCTGCCGCCCGCCTCGCCGCAAACCTGGGGCGAGCAAACCGACGTACCGGAATCGGCGGACTGGTATAACGCCGGCTTTATCATGATGTGGGGATCAAACGTACCGCAAACCCGCACACCTGATGCGCATTTTATGACGGAGGCGCGTTATAAAGGCGCCAAGGTTGTGGTGGTCAGTCCTGATTATTCGGAAGCCAGCAAATTCGCCGATTTGTGGCTGCATCCCAAACAGGGCACTGATGCAGCGCTGTCGATGGCGATAGGACACGTCATCCTCAAGGAATTTCATGTCGAACGGCAAAGCCCTTATTTTAATCAGTATGTGCGTGAAAATACGGATATGCCGTTTTTGGTTATGCTGAAAAAACAGGGCGACTGTTATGTGCAGGATCGTTTCTTGAGAGCGTCTGATTTTATGGGGCAGCTGAGCCAGGATAATAATCCGGACTGGAAAACGGTCGCTTACGACGAAATTAATGGCCACATTGTGCCGCCTTGCGGCTCTGTTGGCTTCCGCTGGGGCGAGAGCGGACACTGGAATATCGAACAAAAAACCGCAGACGGCCAGGCGGTGCAGTTACGTTTAAGTTTAATAGAGACCAAAGACGAGATTGTAAGCGCCGGCTTTCCTTACTTTGGCGGCTCTGAACATCCGCACTTCACGCATTCTACCCATGAGACGATTCAACGGCGCAACGTCCCCGTTAAAAAAATCACATTGGCAGATGGAACGGAAGTATTAGCCACCACAGTATTTGATTTGCTGGTGGCCAACTATGGTATAGACCGCGGCCTGGGTGGAGGTAACGTAGCGAGTTCTTATGATGAGGATGTTCCGTACACACCGGCATGGCAGGAAAAAATCACCGGCGTT
The DNA here is from genome assembly GCA_024636875.1 of Methylococcaceae bacterium. Lineage (GTDB taxonomy): Bacteria > Pseudomonadota > Gammaproteobacteria > Methylococcales > Methylomonadaceae > JAGXGJ01. The sequence goes on from JAGXGJ010000061.1 coordinate 5,114, forward strand.
AAACGGCAGAACGTTATTGCCGTAGCGCGGGAATTTGCGATTAACGCCGAGCTTACCCAAGGCCGATCCATGGTGATTTTGGGAGCGGGCATCAACCACTGGTATCACATGGACATGACTTACCGCGGTATCATTAATATGCTGATGCTATGCGGTTGCATCGGCCAGTCTGGCGGCGGTTGGGCGCATTATGTCGGACAGGAAAAACTGCGCCCGCAAACGGGCTGGCTGCCTTTGGCATTTGCGCTGGACTGGAAGCGTCCGCCACGGCAAATGAACAGTACGTCATTTTTCTACAGCCACACCAGCCAATGGCGTTACGAGAAACTCAAGGTCAACGAGATTCTGTCGCCGCTTGCCGACCTTGTGGATTGGCAGGGCAGTCTGATTGATTATAACGTCCGTGCTGAACGCATGGGCTGGCTGCCTTCGGCGCCGCAGTTGCAAACCAATCCTTTGCAAGTGGTTAAGGACGCTGAAAAAGCCGGAAAAAATCCGGTTGATTATGTGGTTGAAGGGCTAAAAAGCGGCAAGTTAAAAATGTCCTGTGAAGATCCCGACAATCCGCAAAACTTCCCCCGGAACCTGTTTGTCTGGCGTTCGAATCTACTGGGCGCATCGGGCAAGGGTCATGAATATTTTCTCAAGTACCTGTTAGGTGCACAGCATGGCGTTCAAGGCAAGGATCTGGGGGACGCCGGCGATAAACCGTCTGAAGTCGTTTGGCATGAAACGGCAGCAGAAGGCAAACTCGATTTGCTGGTAACGCTGGATTTTCGTATGTCCACGACCTGCCTGTATTCCGACATCGTGTTGCCGACGGCGACCTGGTATGAAAAAAACGACCTCAATACTTCGGATATGCACCCGTTCATCCATCCGCTGTCGAAAGCCGTTGACCCCGCATGGGAATCCCGTTCCGACTGGGATATTTACAAAGGCATTGCGCACAAGTTCTCGGAACTGACGGCAGGGCATTTAGGCGTCGAAAAAGATATTGTCGCCGTACCGGCGCTGCACGATACGCCCGGAGAACTGGCGCAGGCACTGGATGTTAAGGATTGGAAAAAAGGCGAGTGTGAGCCGATTCCGGGCAAAACCATGCCGTCATTGATCGTGGTAGAACGTGATTATCCCAATACTTACAAGATGTTTACCGCGCTGGGGCCGTTGATGTGCAAAATCGGCAACGGCGGCAAGGGCATTGCCTGGAACACTGAAACCGAAGTCAAACAACTGGGAGAGCTGAACCGGCTGGTCACCGCCGAAGGTATCAGTAAAGGCCTGCCGCGCATCGAGTCGGATATTGATGCTACGGAAATCATTCTGATGCTGGCGCCGGAAACCAATGGTCATGTTGCCGTTAAAGCCTGGGGAGCTTTGAGTAAAATCACCGGACTGGATCATACCCATCTGGCATTGCCTCGCGAAGATGATAAAATCCGCTTTTATGATATCCAGGCGCAGCCGCGCAAGATTATTTCCTCGCCGACCTGGAGCGGTCTTGAATCCGAACAGGTCTGTTATAACGCGTGTTATACCAATGTCCACGAGCGCATTCCCTGGCGCACATTGACCGGCCGCCAGCAGTTTTATCAGGATCACAGCTGGATGCGGGCGTTTGGAGAAACCCTGTGCGTCTATAAACCGCCTGTTGATACCCGCTCCATCGCACCGATTTTAGGTCAAAAACCCAACGGGTGCGACGAACTGGTCCTGAATTTCATTACCCCGCATCAGAAATGGGGCATACACAGCACCTACACCGATAACCTGTTGATGCTGACCTTGTCGCGCGGCGGGCCGATAGTCTGGATGAGTGAAATCGATGCGGCGAAAGCCGGCATTAAAGACAATGACTGGATAGAAGCCTTCAATGTCAACGGGGCTTTGGTGGCGCGCGCCGTGGTCAGTCAGCGGGTGCCTGAAGGGATGTGCATGATGTATCACGCGCAGGAAAAGACAGTCAACACGCCGGGCTCAGAAACGACCGGCGGGCGTGGCGGCATCCATAATTCGGTCACTCGCGTGACGCTTAAACCGACCCACATGATCGGCGGTTATGCCCAGCAAAGTTATGGCTTTAACTATTACGGCACGGTCGGCTCCAATCGTGACGAATTTATCATTATTCGCAAGATGGACAAGGTCGACTGGCTGGATGAAGAAATCCCCCCTGCCCCCCTTTCACAAAGAGGGGTGGATAAGAGCCACTTGAAGTCCGTCGATGAACCCGTACCAGAACATTTCTCTGATTCAGATAAGGTCTCCACATCAGTTCCCCCCTTTGCAAAAGGGGGGCTAGGGGGGATTCCCGCCAAGCAAACCAAATCGGGAGAAACACAATGACTTATTTGTCTGGAACAAATTTGGACCGCGAAGCGGGTTCCAAAGGAACGCCGCCCAGGAAAAGATCGCGCAACATTCGCGCACAAATCGGCATGGTTCTGAACCTGGACAAGTGCATCGGTTGCCACACCTGTTCAATTACCTGTAAAAACGTTTGGACTTCCAGGGAAGGCGTCGAATACGCCTGGTTTAACAATGTCGAAACGAAACCCGGCATCGGTTTTCCCAATCAGTGGGAAAATCAGCAGAAATGGAACGGCGGCTGGGTACGGAAAATCAACGGCAAGATAGAGCCGCGTCAGGGCGGCAAACTCAAGAGCTTGCGCAATATTTTCGCCAATCCGGATTTGCCGGAAATCGATGATTATTATGAGCCTTTTGATTTTGATTACAGCCATTTACAAACTGCGTCCGAATCGAAAGCGCCGCCTACAGCAAGACCGCGTTCGCTGATAACGGGTGAACGCATGGAAAAAATTGAAAGCGGGCCGAACTGGGAGGAAATTCTCGGTACCGAATTTAAGTCTCGTTCGCGCGATGTCAACTTTGAACAAATACAAAAAGACATGTACGGTGAATTTGAAAACACCTTCATGATGTATTTGCCGCGTTTGTGCGAGCATTGCTTAAATCCAACCTGCGTTGCCGCATGCCCAAGCGGTTCCATTTACAAACGCGAGGAAGATGGCATCGTGCTGATTGACCAGGACAAATGCAGGGGCTGGCGCATGTGCGTTTCCGCCTGTCCCTACAAGAAAATCTACTACAACTGGGAAACCGGTAAATCTGAAAAATGCACCTTCTGTTATCCCCGCATCGAAGCGGGGGAACCGACGGTTTGTTCGGAAACCTGTGTCGGGCGCATCCGTTATCTGGGTGTGCTGCTTTACGATGCCGATCGTATCGAAGCGGCGGCTAGTTGCGAGAACGAGCAGGATTTGTACAGCCAGCAGCTGGATATTTTTCTCGATCCCAACGATGAAGACGTTATAGCCGAAGCGCGGGCAGCAGGTATCCCTGCGTCCTGGTTGACCGCAGCGCAGGAATCCCCGGTTTACAAGATGGCGATGGATTGGAAAGTGGCTTTTCCGTTGCATCCTGAATTTCGGACACTGCCGATGGTGTGGTATGTGCCGCCCTTGTCGCCTATTCAAGCCGCTGCTGAACATGACCAGATCGGTATGGACGGCGATATTCCCGATGTGCGTTCCTTGCGTATTCCGGTGCGTTATCTCGCCAATTTACTCACCGCCGGCAAGGAAGAGCCGATAGTGCTGGCCTTACAGCGGATGCTGGCGATGCGCAGCTTTATGCGCGGCAAGACGGTTGATAACGAGGTTAATACCGCCGTATTGGATCGCGTTGATCTGACCCAGTTGCAGGTTGAGGAAATGTACCGCTATATGGCGATTGCCAATTATGAAGATCGTTTTGTCATCCCGACCAGCCACCGTGAATATGCGAGCTCCACGTTTGATGCCTACGGTGAACAGGGCGGCTGCGGTTTCAGTTTCGGCAGTGGTTGTTCTACGGGCAGCAGTGAGACTAATTTATTCGGCGGCAACAAGAAGCCACAGCGCAGCGGCGGTATTCCGATCAAGATTCCCATTAAAGTCGAGACATTGAAATAATGGGAACCTTGCAGGGTGCGCTGCGTGCACCTTAGGAAATGAACGATACAGAGAAAAGACAATGCTGACACTGAAAGTTCTATCACTACTATTAAGCTATCCGGAAGCCGGAACGCTGGCTGCACTGGATGAAATGGCCGCAGTTATTGAACAGGAAAATTTGCTGCCGGAAGTTCATAAAAAATCCGTACTGGCGATGATAAATTCTTATCGCGGTGCGGATTTGCTGGATTTACAGGAACTGTATGTGGCTTTATTTGACCGGGGACGCTATGTATCGCTGCATATTTTCGAGCATGTACACGGTGAATCGCGCGACCGGGGGCAAGCCATGGTCAATCTATTGCAGATGTATGAAGCCAACGGCTTTGAAATGGCGACGCATGAATTGCCTGACTTTATTCCCTTGTTTCTGGAATTTCTAGCGCAACAGGAACCGGCAGAAGCCGTCAAATTACTACAGGATGCGATGCCGGTATTGAGTTTGCTGGGCGCGCGATTAGCCGAACGAGGCAGTGAATTCCGGGTGATTTTTGATGCACTGGAAGGCATTGCCGGTGAACCAGAAGGGATTAACAAAATTCGGCAACAAGCCGCCACGGAAACCCCTGATGAAACCTTATTGCATATGGATGAAATGTGGGAAGAAGAAGCCGTCAGTTTTATGGGGGCAGGGGATAGCTGTCAGACCGGGACAGCGGCCATCAGTCCAGTTACTATTACGCCGCGTGATCAGTTTCTTACCCTCAAGGGCGCCAAAAAATCGCAAAAACGTTCCCTTTAAAGGAGTCACATTGTGAATTATCTCAATACCTTATTGTTCGGCTATTACCCTTATATCGCGATGAGCGTATTCATCATCGGCAGCATAGCCCGTTATGACCGTGATCAATACAGCTGGCGCACCGGTTCCAGCCAATTTCTACGAGCGAAGGAATTACGCCTGGGCAGTAATCTGTTTCACATCGGTATATTGTTGCTGTTTGTCGGGCATTTATTTGGCTTATTGACGCCGCCGGCAGTTTATCACGGCTTGGGCTTGTCCAGTTCGGCCAAGCAAATTCTCGCTGTTGTCGCCGGGGGCATATTCGGGGGAATTTGTGCCAAAGGCATCTACCTATTGATACGCCGCCGTTTAACCGACGCCCGCATTCGCGCCACGAGCAGCCGCATGGATATTTTTATTCTGCTGCTGATCGGTGTGCAGTTGGCGCTGGGCCTGCTGACTTTACCAATATCGCTTTATCACAGTGACGGTGCCAATATGGTACTGCTGTCGGAATGGGCGCAACGCATTGTCACTTTCCGCAGTGGCGCAGCGGATCAAATCAGCAATGTCGGGACACTCTTTAAATTACATTTGTTTTTGGGAATGACGCTGTTTCTGGTTTTTCCATTCAGTCGTCTGGTACATGTATGGAGCGTACCGATTGGCTATATTACCCGTCCTTATCAAGTCGTTCGCAGACGATAACAATTTCACTACAGAGGTACAGAAAAAATATTTAATGTTCTTTGCAGGCCTTTGCCGGACGGGTTTTGTAAACCCGGCCGTAACGTTTCTACCAGGTCAATAACGATCATGAAAACAGGCCATTACCCTTTCGAAAGTAGGGTGCGTTATACGCACCTTTTATCTATCATCTACCCCAAATTTATTTCACAAGAGATCACACCATGAATAAAACCCACAGTTTGCTATTACTTTCGATAGCTTTAAGCAGCACCATAATCGGCTGTTCAGATGAAGCCAAGCACAAGGCAATAGCCGAAAAATACCGCGTCCTTCAAGCCGGGAATGCACAGCATAAAGCGATGTCAGCCCAGAAAATATCCGCTGCCGCTCACTCCGATGAAGAAAGGCATCATGCGATGCCTATGCCCGCTAAAACAGCGCTTGTCCATAATACAGATATTGCAGAAATCGGCCGCAGGGCGGATGATTTGCCGCCGCAGCTTAATCGAACCGAAGCGCAGCTGGTCAGCGTCGATCTTTACACCGATGAACTGGTCGCTGAAATGATGCCTGATGTGACGTATCAATACTGGACTTACAACGGCAAAGTGCCGGGACCTTTTATTCGAGCCAGAGCGGGGGATCAGGTAGAAATACATTTAAACCACGGTAAACCGGGAACGGCCCATCAAGGCCACAATGAACATACTTCGGCAGAACATGCCGCCGCCGGTCATTCAACGCATTCCATCGATTTACATGCCGTTGCCGGTCCTGGCGGTGGCGCGCCGTTAATGGAAGTAGGGCAGGGTGAAGAAAAAAGCTTCCGTTTTAAAGCCATGCATCCGGGCATCTTTGTTTACCACTGCGCCAGCCCGCATGTGCCATCCCATATCGCCAACGGGATGTATGGAATGATCCTGGTGGAGCCGGCCGAAGGTTTGGCAAAAGTTGACCGCGAGTTTTATGTAATGCAGGGCGATTTTTACACGACTGGAAAATACGGCGCTAAGGGTTTTCAAGCGCTCAGCAAGGAAAAGCTGTTGGCTGAACAGCCGGACTATTTTCTGTTTAACGGCAGGGTCAACTCGCTCACTGGCGAGCGGGCCTTGAAAGCGAAAACGGGAGAAAAAATTCGCCTGTTCGTCGGTGTCGGATCCCATGTCGCCGCCAACTTCCACATCATCGGCGCCGTCTTTGATAAATTATACAAAGACGGCGCCATCACCAACCCGCCGCTGAAAGATGTCCAGACGACTACGATTTCCCCAGGTTCTGCAGTCATGATTGAATTTACCGCAGAAGTACCCGGCAAATATTTGCTGGTTGATCATAGTCTGTCGCGCGCCATTGACAAGGGAGCTCTTGCCGAGCTGGTTATTGAAGGTGCAGAGCAGCCTGGGTTGTACCGGCAGGTGAGCCGCTGATGCGGCCGGTTTTTCCATAACCGCCAAGATAGAGTGGTTATGGAAGGCCTCATTTTCTATAGCTTCTGTAGTCAGCCTGGCATTCAGAAGTTAATATTCCCCTGCACCCAGATTTTCTGGGTGTTGGTGCCGTATTGATCGGCATCGTAGTAGGCGTATTTCGCTAGCAGCGAATAATGCTTGCCGAATTTTTTGGTGGCCATAAAATCCCATTCCTTGCCATAATGAATATTGCCGGTATCATCATAAAAATTATGATAAACACCAGATAATACAAGGCTGTCGTTGTCCAGTTTTACGAACGCTGTGCCAAACACATCACGAATACCATCTTTAGGGGTGACGAGAAACAGATCGGCCCAGCCCTGAAAGGCATGGTTTGTACCCAATGGGGTTTGAAAAGTCTGATTTTGACCAAGGCCGTCAAGTTGCTCCATAGCGCCTTGCACCGTGAAATTATAGGCAGACAAGCCGCCCATCAGATTGTAGCGGTTTACCGTATAATCTTGTGGGCTGTTTATATAATCCTTTTGGATACTCCATTCAGCCGTATATACCAGATTATAGTGGTCATAAAATTTCGGCGTGGCGCCATTGAAGCGAAGACCATAACTCTGGTTCGATTTGGCAAAATTTTCCTGCTCGGTATAACCCAGCCAGTAGCCATAACCGATCAGGTTGCCGTAGTCGCCAACTTTATAATTGACATTGAGTAGCGGCGCATTGATGTTTTCAGTAGTAGCCGTAAAGGTTTTAACGTTGCCGATATAGCCGACATTAACGGTCAGACCGAACAGCTGTTGATTGTTGTGGGTAATCAGCACCGAGTCATAGGTTTGTTCCAACTGCCGCCAACCCACGTTGCCGATAAAGCGGTCGTCATCCAGCTTGATGCGCTGCCGTCCGCCCTTGATCAGGGTGTCCGGAATGCCGGCATAGCTGATCCATAGCTGATCGACTTCATTTTCGTAAGGATCGGCAATGACAGAGAATCCGGTTTTACCGTTGCGCGTACTATTGTAATCCGACTGCATCGCATAGAGGCCCTGGTATTCGGCGTAGCCCTGCAGACCATAAAATACCGGAGAAAGCAACCCCAGGCGCAGGCGCACCGTATTGGCGTTGGCGGTTCTCGGCTGTCTTGCGGCAGGCAGAGGACTGCCTCTGAGGAGTGGATTGGTGACTTCTTCCTGATTGGCGTTTTCGTAGCGGTAATTCAGATCGAATTTTACTGCTCCGTTTTTGCCGTAATGATAAAAATTAAGCGCATCTTCAACTTCTTTGGTAATGTCCGCCACCGCTGACTGACTGGCTGCCGACAATGAAAACAGTGCGGCTGCTAACGGGATTTTTCTTTGTTGCTGTGGCATAAAGGCCCCCTTTGTATTTAATTAAAACGTGTTCTTTTGCGCCTTATGCTTAATGCGTATGGCCGCATTCGGCAAGAAAAGTCAGTATGCTTTCCCGGTATCGGTAATAATCAGGATGTGCAAGTAGCCCTTTGCGCGTGCGCGGTCTGGGTAAATCAATCTGTTCGATTTTGCCGATTTTTGCATGCGGTCCGTTGGTCATCATCACCACACGGTCTGCCAACAGGATGGCTTCATCGACATCGTGCGTGACAATGATCGCGGTTACATGAGTACGTTCCCAGACCTCCATTAATACTTCCTGCAATTCCCAGCGGGTTAGTGAATCCAGCATGCCGAAAGGCTCATCCAGTAACAGCAGTTTGGGTGATAAGGCAAAGGCGCGGGCTATACCGACGCGCTGGCGCATGCCGTTGGATAGTCCGGCTGCCTTTTTATGCAGTGAATCAGCCAAACCGACACGAGTCAGATAATACTCGACGATATCATCGCGTTCTGATTGAGTGGCATGGGGATAGACTTTATCAACTCCCAGGGTGACGTTTTCAAAAGCAGTCAGCCAGGGAAACAGGCTGGGCGCTTGAAATACCACGCCGCGGTCCGGCCCCGCACTGTCAATTTCCCTGTTATCGAGAACAATACCGCCTTCGGAAATGCTGTTTAATCCGGCGGTCATTGATAAAACTGTGGATTTGCCGCAGCCTGAATGGCCGATAATCGAAATAAACTCGCCTTTTTTCATTTTCAGATCGAAGCCGTCAACGACTTTAACGGTACCGTTGCCATCAGGTGTCGGATAAATTTTTGACAACTGTGAAAACTCCAGATAGCGCGGCCTGCCCAAATCATCCTTGCCGGGTTTTAATGCTGAACTGTCTAGTTGCCAATCATTGCTGGTATTTGGCCTGACTTTCGGTAAAACGATTTTATCCGCACCTGAATCCCGGGTCTTTTCCATGCCGATAGCCATCAGATATTGGGTGATTTCGGCGCGGCATTTTTTGAACGTTTCGTTATGATTTAATGCGGTTCTATCGCGCGGCCTTTCGATATTGATAGGAAAATCGGGGCCAAACGTTGCATCAGGGCCTGGGTTAAGAGGGATAACGCGGTCAGCCATATAGATCGCCTCATCGACATCATTGGTAATCAGGATGACAGTTTTCTTTTCCTGTTCCCAGATTTGCACAATTTCATCCTGCAAGTTGCCGCGGGTTAACGCATCCAGCGCGCTCAGTGGTTCGTCCAGCAATAAAATATCGGGACTGGCTGCCAGGGCTCTGGCAACATTAACCCGTTGGCGCATACCTCCGGATAATTCAGCGGGTTTTTTATTTATGGCCGCACCCAGATTGACCATTCTGACGTATTTTTCGGTATGCGCTTTACGTTTTGCGGCGGGCCAGTTTTTAAAAATTTCATCAACCGCAAGGGCCACGTTTTCAAACACTGTCAGCCACGGCATCAGGGCATAGTTTTGAAATGCCACACCACGGTCAGGCCCCGGTGCAGTTATAGGTTTGCCCTGTTTTAATGCATCACCACTATCTGCCTGAATCAAACCGGCAATGGTTGAAATCAGCGTGGTTTTACCGCTGCCGGAAAAGCCAACGATGGCGATAAATTCACCTTTCTTGATGCTAAGATTGATATTCTTGAGAATCGAGGTATTGCCATAAGATTTACAAACATTCTTTAATTCCACCAGCGGCTCTTGTTTCAACAGAGTTGGAGCGCTTAATGGCGAAGGCGATGGCTTCCGGTTAGCGGTGTTAATATCAACCACTTTGAGTTTTACGGCTGTCATAATGGGCTCCTGGTTAAAGCTCTCTACCGAATGAGAATACTTTCTGTAATGACTGCATAACACGATCCAGAACAAAACCTATAATGCCGATGGTGAATACTGCGACCATGATTCGACCCAAGGAATTGGAACTGCCGTTCTGGAACTCATCCCAGACGAATTTTCCAAGCCCCGGGTTTTGCGCCAGCATTTCTGCGGCAATCAACACCATCCAGCCCACGCCTAATGACAATCTCATGCCGGTGAAAATAAAAGGCAGGGCGGACGGGATAATGATCTTCTTGATCTGCGTGAACCAGCTCAGACGCAATACTTTCCCGACGTTAGCCAAATCCTTGTCGATCGACGATACGCCTACTGCCGTATTGATTAAGGTTGGCCACAACGAACATAGCGTGACGGTAATTGCAGAAGTGAGAAAAGATTTCTCAAACCATGAATTTTCCGTGGTCACATAAACAGCGCTGACAACCAGCGTAACAATAGGCAGCCAGGCCAAGGGCGATACCGGTTTAAAGATTTGAATCAGCGGATTGATGGCGGTATTAAAAACCGGACTCATGCCGCATAAAAGACCCAACGGTACGGCGATTAGGGTGGAAATCACAAAGCCTGCAAAAACCGTATAGAGGCTGGTGAAAATTTTATCCAGATAGGTAGCTTGACCGTTATAGGGTCGGGTTTTAATTTCAGCTGCCGGATTTTCTGCCAGTTTTTGTTTATTGCGCTTTTGCTGGCGTTGATAATAGGCGGCTTCTTTCTCTTTTTTCGCGTAATGCTCAGCCAATAATCCGCCTGCCTCATGCCAGACCGCAACAGGGCCGGGAATCGCTCCAAGACTGGTATTGACTTTGGCAGCAGAGAAGCTCCAAAGGCCCAGGAACAGGATGAAGGCGATAATGGGAATGCCCATGATCAGCCATAGTTGGCGGATTTGTTGCGCCGGGTTTTCTCCGGCCGCTATTTTTACAAAGGGAACAAACCAGGTCAGCCCGGTTATATTAAAAAATTTGATCAGTGTGTTGCTCATTCTTGATCTCACATTCGCTGTTGCAATAAATCTTCTGTCAGTTTGTTGGCCGGAAACACCTGTTTTCGCGTTAGCTCAAACAGGCTTATTCCGGCTTGCGTCTGTTTAACGAGGCAACCACAGAGACAAATATGCAGGAGTAATCCCTTGTGGTTGCACTGGGCAGGCACAAGGCCAGACCCTACTCAACAACTTTGCCGCCTGTTACTTTTTGTTTGCCTTTAAGACCGATTGGGAATTTGGCCAGATACTCATTGGGTTTGGTACCGTCATAAACGATACCGTCGATAAAATCAGTCTGAGCCGGTTTAAATCCGGTTTCCTTTTCGCCGGGAAAATCCGAGGCTTTGGCTTTACCTTCGGCAATCAGCGCATTAGCAGCTGCCATGTAAATATCGGGACGATAGACCTTTTTTGCAGTTTCTATAAACCAGGCGTCCGATTTTTCCTCGTTGATCTGCCCCCAGCGGCGCATTTGCGTTAGATACCATATCGCATCGCTATAATAGGGATAAGTTGCGTTATAACGAAAAAAGACGTTGAAGTCAGGCAATGGGCGCTTGTCGCCTTTTTCATATTCAAAAGTGCCGGTCATACTGTTTGCGATAACATCGTAGTCAGCACCGACATATTGTTTTTGGGATAATATTTCGACGGCTTCAGGGCGATTTTTGTTGTTCTCTGCATCCAGCCAAATTGCACCGCGAATCAAGGCCTTAACCACTGCCAAGTGAGTCTTGGGATTTTTATCAGCCCATGCTTTGGTAACACCAAAAACTTTTTCAGGGTTATTTTTCCAGATTTCATAATCACTTATAACAGGTACCCCTATACCTTTAAATACAGCTTGCTGATTCCAGGGTTCACCGACGCAATAGCCGACAATTGTGCCTGCGTCCAGGGTAGCGGGCATTTGCGGCGGGGGCGTCACGACAGCATTGCTTCAGCATCAATCTGGCCCGAAGTGTCTTCAGGAGGCGCATAAAATCCGGGCTTGATACCGCCGGCTGCCAGCCAGTAACGCAATTCATAATTATGTGTTGAAACAGGAAAAACCATCGCCATATTAAATGGCTTGCCTGCACTTTTGTATTTTTCAACGACTGGTTTTAGTGCATCGGCTTTAATGGGATGTACCGGTTTTCCGTCTTTCACAGGTATCTTTTCTTTCATTTGCTTCCAGACATCATTGGAGACGGTAATGGCATTACCGTTTAAATCCATACTAAATGCAGTAATGACATCTGCTTTGGTACCAAATCCTATAGTTGCACCAAGGGGCTGCCCTGCCAGCATATGCGCGCCGTCCAGTTCGCCATCGATGACACGATCCAGTAAAACCTTCCAGTTAGCTTGTGCCTCCAGCTGCACCGACAAGCCCTCATCCTCGAAATAGCCTTTTTCATAAGCTACCGCTAGAGGCGCCATATCTGTCAATTTAATGAAGCCAAATTTCAAGCTATCTTTTTCCAGATTTTCAACTGCGCAAACACCGGATGCAAAGCCTAGTGTTGCAACGGCGGCTACAGCAGAAAGCCCTGTGAGCCGTTTTTTAATAATAAAATTTTCAGCTTGTTTCATGATAGATCCTGTGAAAGGAAGTGTTCAGGCAAAAAAAAACGTCTCAAAACCGAGTGTCATTAATGGCACAACGATTAATTCGACGCCTTTGTCAGCTGCTCAGCGATGAGCGTATTTTTGGCACCATCTTCGGAGCCTTTGTATAAGTACTAGCATAAGTAATGCCAATAATCATCTAAAGGTTTTTGATTGATTAATTATTAATTAATACAGATGTTTATTGACTTTCTGTACCAATAAAAAGCGCGTTGAGCGCAATGACAAGAATAAGAGGGTGTTAATAAAATGCTCTAGTAATGTGCGGCTGATTATCTGTTTTGCACCAAACAAGAACTTTATGGATGTTATTTGCAATTAAAACAAAAAACTCACAATCGCTTTTAATCTACCGCTGCCGATTACCGGTATGGCAAGCATGCTGCTCAGGCTGTCGAGTTCGGGATTGTAGTCTGGCTCATGACTGCCGGTAATGACCGGCATGCCGGTTAGCCAGACGCGGCCGAGTGCGCCTTCACCCTTGTTAACGGTCATGGTTTCAAAGATTTTCGCCAGCTCATTACTATTTTTACTGTAACCCTCCTGGCAGATGAGTTGTTTGCCTTGTGGATCCGGAATCCAAATCTGGATGCGTTTGGCGATAGGGGTGGCTTTAGCCGAAAGAAAGGTCATGATATAGGTTTGCCGGAGGGTGTCTGAAACAGGAATCCCGATACCCATACTGATGCCCGCCTGTTGGGCATCGCTGGCTCTAATGATAGTATCTGCCTTGCCTATATCGTCTATAAGAACCGGCATACCCGTTGCCCATGCCAGTCCGGCCAGTCCATGACCTTCAGGCATACTGGTTTGCCTGGAAATGGCTTCAAAATGTTGCAGTGTGCCGTAATAACCATCCATAACCTTGAGAGTGTTAGCCGATACCGGATTATTACACCAGACTTCAATAGCGCCTGCATGTTCTTCATCATCACCACATAAAAAAACCACAACTGCCATCAGAAAGTCACCGGAAAAAACAGGCATGGCAATGCCGCAAGTCAAACCTGCCTTGTTAGCGGCGGCAGTTCTTTTAAAGCAGGAATGTTCAAACTTTGTCAGCACAATCGGATGCCCTGCTGCCCAGGCCTTCCCTGGCAAGCCTTCGTTATAGGCGAATTGTTGTTGTTCGCTGGCGGATTTAAAATCGGTCAAGGGACCATATAAACCGGAGCCAAATTCCAGTTGGGTACGTTTTTTATCCGGAATCCATATTTCAGTAACCTTGATAAACGTTTTCATCTGTAGTGTCTTGAATAAGATTTTTATTTAAGCAGTTCAGCCATCGCGATAACATTTTTTGCCATTTCTGCCAACGTAATATTTCGATCCATCGCCAGTTTTCTGAGTGAGTGGTAAGCCTCGTCTTCGCTGAAGTTTTGGGTTTTGATTAAAATCGCTTTGGCGCGGTCAATTTTTTTTCTGTCTTCAAGTTTTGCGCGGGCTTCTTCCAGTGCGTTTTTGAGAGACTGCTGATGTTTGAATCTGGCAAAAGCGACATTGATGATGCTGTTAATGCGGTTGAGCTCAAAACCATCGACTATATAAGCAGTAACGTCCGCTTTAATAGCCTGGTTGATGGTGTCGATATTGCCGTCATTGGCAAACATGACAACGGGTAAGGCGGATTGAAGATTAACCGTCTGCAGATCAGCCAGTATTTTCTCAGAAGGGGTATCCAGATTAAAAATGATGATGTCCGGTGTGATTTCCTTGATCAGCGCTAAAAATGCAGCATTGTATCGGGTTTTCAGGAGATTGAAACCAAGGTCTTTAAGGCATTTTTCCAGCAATGTATTATCAAGATCACTTTCAATCAATAATACATTAAACATTTTTATGATATTGCGTCAGATTAAGTATGTATCAAACATTGTATAGAGTCCGACGTTGGTAAAGCGACACAAAGTCCACCCTCTCCCTTTGGGAGAGGGTGAGGGTATTTCAAAGGTCGCTTTACCAACCTTGGCTCCTATATGTTTAAAGAGACGCTGGTGCACCAGCGATGTTGCATTTGAAACAATGTTTATTATTTTCAAGCATGTGCCATGCCAGAATTAATAAAATGAATTTTAATTTGACTATTTGTTCAATTATTATAAGCAGTTGTAAAATACCTGAACTGCAAAAAACAGGTAAAAATATTATTAACCGGCTGAAAGAAAACGCATTAAATTGGTGCAATTGCTTTCAAAATGCACCAATTTTGCTGTTTTATAATGAGGATTCTTGACAATTTCAAATGAAAAAGTTGTATTCAGTAAGGTTTTTCTGTGAGATCGAGGTACATCTTGAAGATTCAGCTTCAGAAAAATGGTACGCGATGCATATCCTGCCAGCTTGTTTTCATAAAAAGGATGTTGGCTATCAGATTTTTTTAACAAACTCTGATTTTAGTTTCATTGCGCCGATGCCATCGATTTTGCAGTCAATATTATGATCGCCGTCGACCAGACGGATGATTTTGACTTTAGTGCCAACTTTGACAACCGATGATGACCCTTTGACTTTGAGGTCTTTGATTACGGTGACGCTGTCGCCATCCTGCAGTACGTTGCCGTTGGCGTCCTTGATGATACGGACTTCGGTGCTGTCTTCGGCTGTACCGTCTTTTGACCATTCGTGTGCGCATTCAGGGCACACATACATACCACCGTCTTCATAGGTGAATTCTGAGCCGCAGGCTGGACATAGGGGAAGGTTACTCATTGTTTTTTCCTTGATGTGGTTGTCTCCACCCTGTGGAGTACAAGGTGTATTGAGGGAGGCATAATGCCAGATTCAGCCGGTTATTGTCCACTAAACCGGGGAACTGCCATTAATTAGGCCCATCTTGCTTAATCAACCCCTGCTTTACCGAATTTGAATAACTTTAACATCAATTCCTTCGATTTCAGACCAGGCAATATCAGCCGTTAATGCCTTGAAATATTTTGCTATTGCTAACCCCGGACACGCTCTGCCGCCTAGTGATAGTAAGTAGTGCCGGGTTTTCGGAATAATATCGGTGGCGTGAAGGGTGTGAGCCTGCGTGAATGGGACTATTTCTATCGAGGTTTTATTGAGGTGTTAAATTATCGGTGTTGCGTCGATGCCATCGCGTATAAATCGACCGGCAACTTCGCTTAAATTAACAGTGGAAATACAGGCATCGATAAGAATTTTTCGCACTTCAGTTTCCACACTCAATCCATCTTGAAGCGCTTGGCTAAGTAATGTTGCATGAACATGGCCCGGTAAATTTCTAATAGTTAGTGTGGGCATAGCTGTCTCGTTGGATAAAGTTGATGTTCACTATAGCCATTGCTGTCAATTATTTATAGGGATACGGAATATAGGATTGTTTGCCTGCGCGACGATGGCGTCAGCCAGATGGATTTGAGTGGTTTGGGCTTGGTTGATATGATAGTTACAAATTTTGTCCCGCGTTAAGATTATTGCTGACATGTCGTAGCTCGGTAATAAGTACCGGTATATCGTCCTGGATGATACTCCACAAAGTATCGTTATCTATTCCCAAATAGCCGTGAATCAATCTATTCCGGGTTGCGATAATCTGTCGCCAGGGGACTGAAATGTAAGCCTCCCGTATTTCAGAAGGTATACGAATTGCAGCATCACCAATTAACTCCAGATTGCGAACTGTAGCATCATAATTTAAACCTGTAGATTCAAATGCTGCCTGATCAAGACCATCAGAATATGCCAAAACATTTTCTGCAAACCGAATCATATCATCCAGATAAAAGCGCCATTCCCGATCAGACATTAATAGCCTCCCGTTCAATAAAAGGACGCAACTCAGCTCGCATGGCCTTCTCTGTTACCAGATCAACAGGGCAACCCAGTTGGTCTTCTAAAAAAAACTGAACTCCGAAATATTTTTTAGAAGTAGCCGGGCCATCAAAAGCCACAATGATATCGATATCGCTATCGGAACTAGCTTCATCGCGTACTGTAGAGCCAAACAAAGCCAAACGGCTCACCCCAAAGCGCTTAACCAGCTCAGGTTTGAGTTTGGCTAGAATGCCTATTGCTTGTTGTTGATTCATAGATGCTCTCCAAACTTAATTACATTTCTCATCATTCTAAACCATAAAAATGCAATCACGCAGCCAGTATACAACTTGCCAAACACGGGACAATTGCAGGCCTCGAAAACCCGGATATTTTTACCTTGGTCACGCAAGGTAAAAGTAATATGCAAAAAATGGTATCAGCCGGATTAATTTGAGTGGTTTGCAACATTGGCCGAGTTAACAGCTTTTTTGTTAACACAAACTACCGGTGCGCCAAATGTCGGGTTGGGTTGCAAAAAACTGCAATCCAACCTGCGCTGCTTTTACAGGCCCGGCATCTCAATACTGCCCCATATTCTCAACCCGAAACACCTGATCCGGTTCGATTTTCCGGGTAGATTCGATGTAACGCATCATCCAGAACCGGCCATCATCCCGCCGGGTCAGCATTAAGGGTTTGCCATATAACTTATGTTCAGCGTTGATTTTTTCCAAGGTCTCTCCGTAATTGAGGATATGACTGCCCTTGGTTTCCACCAGCAAAACACCACCGCCGTGATGGCGGTCATTCACACCCACGATAAAATCAGGAAAATAACGATCACCACCCGGCATGACAATACCCACAGACCAAGGTTTACGCGGCTCGTTGCGGTGCCACCAGGTCAGCGTGCCGCTGGTGTCCGCATCCAGCATTTCGGCAAAGCGGCGTTCGGTGTCGTTAAGGTCTTGCGGCATCACACCATAAACATTAAGCCGGGAACGGCTGATGCAATCTGGCGCTTCGATAAATGGCGGCAACACATCGGCATCGAAAATTTTCTTGAAACGGGCAGAACAGGCGCGCGAAGCTTCACGCACCAAACGCGGAAAAGTCGCCAAAATCAAATTCAGAGCGCGTGCCAGTTCCAGTTCGCTTAAATCCATCCCTTGATGCTCGTTATATTCGGATTGTAAACGCCCCAATAATAGCGGATGCAGATCACGAGGATCGATAAATTCAGCATCGAATAACACTTTTTGCGCACGCCGGGCAATATCCGTATTCGACAGCCGAGCCTGAATACTATCGACAGTTTCATCCGGCTTACCAAAAATATCGTCAATGGTTGTACGGGTGATTTTCAGATTTTTTCGTAAACCGGCATTCAAAACCTGGGCATTCAAATCAATGCGCCTGGCTATACATTGCACCAGCTCATCGGTACTAAGCGGCAAACGTTCGGTTTTAAAGCGCTTGGGCAAACCCTCGCGTAAGTTAAACCGGGTATTACCTGCTAACACTGGACGATTTGGTAAAACTCTTCCCGACTCCATACCCTGTGTCGTTTCCAGCCTTAACCAATCATCAAAGATTGGCAATGTCGAGCCTTCCAAATACGAAATTTGCGGCTGGATATTGATGTCTGTTACTCCTGCCGGTTGCCAATTCGGCACAACATAAGGTTGCGGCAACAACGACGTTTGCCCATTGGCGGAAACTTGCACCTCGGTCTGACCGCCGAATTTCACGACCATCGTATAGGGAGTAATTTCCGCCATCTGCGTGGCAATGGCATTGATTTTCGCCCCCGCGCCAATCAAGCCGCCCTGACTTTCCGCATCGGCCAAAAAAACATAACCAAAGCGCAATACCTCCGGCAGGGTTTTGTTGATCGCCATCGGCTGCAAAAGCGTATGCACCCGCAAAATGCGCCCAACCACCTGAATCCCGAAATCCGTGCTTTTCGTGCCGCGTAGCGACACCAGGGTAAAGGCGCGCGGCGCATCGAAGCCCAAGGCGGCCGCCACCTTAAAAATCAATATTTCCTTGCTCTCATCTCTCGCCACCGCCAGTAAATCGTCGTTGGGATCGTCGGCGGTGTACCAGGCAATCGCTTCTTCCGGCACGCCCAAGATCAGCAAACGCTGTTTGGTTTCCTCAATCGCGGTCTCGCCTGCTTTGCCGGTATTACCGACTTGCACCAGCATTAGCGGCGTTAAACGTACCTTGGCTTCGGCCAGTTGCGCTTTGATAGCTTGATGCGTGCGCCAACCGTCTTCCAATGCCGTTGCCGGCAAATCGACCAGCTCTTTCTGATCGTCCGGTACCAGATAGGCAATTGACTTCACCGCTTCTTTAATCAATCCGGCATCGACAGCATTTTGCCGCGATACCTGAATGCGATGCACCACTGCCAGTCCTGCCGCCTTTTTAAATTTCTCGACATCGGCATCGTCCGGCGTGGCGGTAATCAACAAGGAAAATTCCGGGCGCATCACTTCCCGGTAAAAATTCACCGTTTCCGTGGCTTTGGTAAAGCTATGGTGCGCCTCATCCACTACCACGCCAATCCGAAAACCGGCCTCGCGCAATTCCGGGATAAACTCATCCAGCGACAGCGATAAATCGCCACTGCTACGGAGCTTGCGGGTTTCCGCGTTGTGGGCGGCAACCGAAGCCCAAGTGGTGACAAACACATCGCCGCTACTGGCCGAATAAGTCTTGCGATCACAAGCCAGATCGCGGATTTTCAAACCGTTAAATTCTTTTTTTAATGCGCTTTTGGCCTGTTCCACTAGACCTGCAAACGGGGTAAACCAGAACCAGACAATCCTGGCATTATCGCGATGATCGGGACGGGCAAAACTTTCGGCAATCAACCCGGCCATTAAAGTTTTACCAGCACCGGTAGGCGCTTCCAGCAATACGCAACCGTTAAAGGCGCTGATGGCGCGTTGACTCTCGAGCGCTGTTCCAGACGCGATTCTACCTCCTGCATCCATGCAGCCGTCGGCATCTTCAACCTGCTGCAACTGGCTTTCCGCGTAACGGAAAATCTTCAGCGCATTTTTAACTGCATCATCTTGGTAGGCTTTTGCTGCAATCATGCTCATTCTTCCTGTTTCTTCTTAGTTGTCGAAGCAGATGCGCCATGCTCCTCACGCCCCTTTGAAAAAGGGGGGGCAGGGGAGATTTTCAAAACACACTTGCTTTCCCTGCACCTCACGAAAAATTATTTCCATTACACCTTCGAGATTTTTTAACACATCCAGATTAGTAAAGCGTAGCACTGTCAATCCCTGCTGTTCCAAAAACACAGATCGTCGCTTATCATAGTGCCGTTGCTCCGGCTCAAAATGTTGTCCGCCATCTAATTCAATCACCAGGCTGGCCCGGGGTGCATAAAAATCCACAATAAATTTACCTATCGGTTTTTGCCGGTAAAATTGCACACCCAAAATTTGTTTGCGCCGCACACGCGCCCATAAAAAATGCTCCGCGTCGGTCATGTTGCTGCGCAGAATGCGGGCTTTGTGTTTTAGTTTTGAGTCGTAATTTAGCATTATTAAATCCCCCCTAGCCCCCCCTTTTTCAAAGGGGGGGAATATTTTTTTTGCCCCCTCAAGCCGATTTGTCTCCCTCTTTTTCAAAGGGGAAATGTTCTTCTTGCCCCCACTAGATCTTGTGCCTCCTCCTTTGAAAAAGGGGGATTGAGGGGGGTTTTTCATGAATCATGAATCAGCGCGTACCAAAACGATCCACCAAAAATTGCGGAATCGGCAAAAAACTCAACCGGTCATCGTCAAAATGTTGCCGCAACAAACCCGGTTGCCAGGCGTAGACAATCAGCGTCGACGCGGTTGCAATCACAGCACACAAGCCTTGCAACACCGTTTCGTCGATTTTGGGCAGGTACAGTACAGTGCTGTTTTCCAGTACGACTTGCTGAATCAGTGCATCGGTTACAAACGGCGACAGACTTTCGGCATGAATCAACTGCAATGCTGTCCAGATAGCTTCATGCTGAATGCTGCTGAACAAGGTTTCGGCAGGCATACGATTAGTACGAAGGTAAGCGAAACCTGCGCCAGATCCGGTCGTAGAGTCGTCGCCCAAACCGGCAACGGCTTGGCCTTTTTTATTGGTATAGCCTTGCATCACGCGCCGCACCCGTTCGGCGCAGACATCGCGGCACAGGTTTTTGTTTGAAAATCCCCCCTACCCCCCTTTTTCAAAGGGGGGTGAAGAAGAATGTACACCCTCTTTTGTAAAGGAGGGTGTTTTTGTCTCTTCATTGGTATCGGGATTATTGATTTTTCCCTTTGTAATGGAGCCGCCATTGGCTTCGTTATTTGCAACAACGTTAGCTGCTCCCTCCTTTGTAAAAAGGGGGGCAGATTTTTCACCCCCCTTTGAAAAAGGGGGGCTGGGGAGGATTTGCTCTTCAATCGCCTCTGTGCTGGACACCAAAATAAAACGGCGGTTACCGCCGTCTTCGGCATTAAGTTTCATGACCGCGTGGGCGGTGGTGCCGCTACCCGCGAAGAAATCCAAAATAATATCATCAGGTTTTGTAGCAATACGCAGAATGCGCTCGATTAGTCGGATAGGTTTCGGTGTAGAAAACACGGAAGCGGTATCTTCAAACTGCATGACTTCCTGCACTTCTTTCTTGGCATCCTGTGTATGACCGACTTCTTCATATTTCCAAAGAGTTTGAGGTACCACGCCTTGTTTAACATCTGTAAGAAAGCGTTTAAGGGCTGGTACGTTATTGCCGCTTGCCCCCCACCAAATGCGATTATCTTTATCGAGTTCTAAAAAAGATTCATAACTTTGCCGCCAATATCTTGTGCCAGAAGTAAATTTCTTACCTGTTGGCCCAGTTACCTCATAGAGCCCTTTGCTGTAAAAATTACGCGCGGTCATGTCACTAGCTTTCCAATGCCCTCGTGGATCATTATCGATATTTTTATAGGCATTGGTTTGAGTCTCAGATCGTGGTACTGGATTTGGCCGCCAAACATCTCGGCTTATCGCATAAACCAAAACATATTCATGGTCGTCAGAAAAGTGCATGGCGGTGTTTTTAGGCGAATAAACTTTTTGCCAAATGACAGTGGCAATAAAATTACGTTCCCCGAATACCTGATTCATTAACGGCGCAAGATTAAACACCTCGTTATCATCAATAGAAACAAAAATCACCCCATCCTCGGCCAACAAATCCCGCGCCAGTTGCAAGCGCCGGTACATAAATTCCAGCCACTTGGAATGCCGGTAAGCGTCTTCTTTGTCGACAAAGCGGTCGTTGTAGATGAAATCGCGATTGCCGGTGTTGTAAGGCGGGTCGATGTAAATGCACTTGATTTTGCCGGCATGGGTCATGCGCAGATAGCGTAAAGCATCAAAGTTATCACCCTCAATAATCAGGTTGCGGTACGGCGCTACACCGCAGGACAACGCCGGATCAAAATCCAGCGCGACAAAATCATCATTCACGGCCTTTTCGTGTTCAATCTCCTTGCGCTCCCAAACCAGGCCAAAACGGGGCCGCCGGTCGCGCAAGCGCAATTCACGAAGCAATTCTTCACGGCTGTAATCGTCGTAATTGTCGGCCATGTTTAATTTCTATACAGTTAAAGCGAAGTAACGCGAAGATTCTCTATCTGCCAGATAAGGTAATTTCATGGGCTTTAAATGGAACAATCGACCGGCCCCTTTTATAAAGAAAATTGGCCGCCATTTGGCTGATTTTGCGTTCGTTAAGCACCATTGAAAATTCCGCGGATTTTTAGATTAGAAACTGCACAAAAACGATTACTAAATGCAGAGACTCAGGATTATAGCCATTATTGCGGCGGGGTGTCATTGTTTCAAGACAGGCATAACATTTGTTTATTAAACAAATCGCTAAATTCCGGCTTATTCCATTATCGAGCGTGTTGCACCACAACAGACTTTTTTAATGATCAGGTTCTCGTCTTGAGCCTGAATTTTCCCGGTTAAAATTAATAATCAATTTATAGCGCTTATTCATTATAGGAGCCAAGGTTGGTAAAGCGACCTTTGAAATACCCTCACCCTAACCCTCTCCCAAAGGGAGAGGGGACTTTGTGTCGCTTTACCAACGTCGGACTCTATACTGTTGGAGGCTATCATTGTTTGCCCTAATGGAGAGCGATAAGAATTAAAATATTCTTCGATATTTCAATCGGATAGTCTTTTTCTTGGCCTGGTTTCTTTTTAGGGTTCAAGTACTTTAAAGGCGATACCAATGCAAATGTTGCGTGTTTTCGAGGAGCTGACCGGTTTGGATAGGTGCTGGTGATTGTTTTTCTCAAGCGGTATTTTTATTGGTGTGAGATTTGCTTATAAATTTTGTGTTGCTATCAGGGTTTGTGCAAATGTCCAGAATGAGTCATATCCATGTAATTGAGAAATGCAAAGAACTCAAGCGCGCCAGGATTTTTCGCGAAAGCTAAAATGGGATCCGTCCGATTTTAGCGGCGAAAAATTGTCCTGGCGGTTATTGCCTTCGGCGGCCCGCGTTCGTCCTGCTTCGGCCGCGGCGCACAACTCCCCTTCGGTAC
>JAGXGJ010000062.1 GCA_024636875.1 Methylococcaceae bacterium
ATATCTGAAGGGGGTAGTCTTAAAACCGCCAGATTTATTAAATTACGTGAGCTAAACGCTCAACATAACTCAATTTTCCTTGTCAAGTTTATGCTGGTTTTTATTGGCAGGGATGTGTTCAACTGCGGTTTTTAGGATAAATATTAGCTTTTTATAGCTACGATTAATTAACAAGCCCTCGCAGGTGTTGTACCATTACGCGCTTCATAAACTAAAAACAACTGATCGTTGTTTCTTTAATCGTAAAAGAAATTGCATCAGTTGAGCTTACCAAATTACTGGAGAAATAAATGACTGTTGGTGTTGATGATTTTAAAAAGGCGCTGCAAATGTGGGCCAGTGGTGTAACTGTGGTTACGACACGGTCTGAAAAATTCGGCGTTCAGGGCATGACAGTGACTGCATTTACCAGTGTTTCAGTTGATCCACCGCAAATACTGGTTTGTATTAACGACGCTGCGGACACCAGAGTAGGCATACATGAAAGCCGGTACTTTGCTGTCAATGTTTTAAACTCTGATCAACAGGATATTTCCAATCAATTTGCTGGCGGCAGCACCCAGGAACAACGTTTTCAAAATGCCAACTGGCAACCCGGCATTACCGGAGCGCCTATTCTCAACGACAGTCTCATGTCTCTGGATTGTAAAGTAATTGAAAAAGTTCGCGCCGGCACCCACTGGATCATTATTGGCGAAGTACAAGAATGTATCTGCCGTTTGGGAGAACCGCTGCTGTACTATCGCGGCGCCTATCGGCACCTTGCTGGCAATTAAATTTAAACCCCGTTATTTAGCCCGCCTGGGTTTCTAAAACCGCTCCAGAAAACCACTCTATGACGCAAGCCTGAATCCCGCCCGGCGCATTAGCCCGGACTTTTTTCCGGAGTTAATGTTGGCGCATTGAAATCATGCACAACCGACCGGACATGGATGTCGCGCTGCGGAAATGGAATTTCGATATGGTGTTCACGCAAGGCTTGTTCAAGCCGGATATGCAAATCGTGTATAGCGGGCAACCGGTTTGACAATTCACTGACAAAAATGCGAAGGGCGAAATTCAAGGAACTCTCGCCAAAACTTTCCATCAATACACTGGGTTCAGGTTCTGCCAATACCAAAGGACTTGATCGTACGGTGTCAGTCATAACCTTGAGCGCCAGTTCAATATCTGAGCCATAGGCAATCCCAATGGGTATCACGACACGGGTTATTGTGTCGGATAAAGTCCAGTTTATCAGTTGACTGGTAATGAAAGTTTTATTGGGAATAACCACATCTTTTCGATCCCAATCTATGAGTGTAGTGGCGCGTATTTGAATACGGCTGACTTTGCCGCTGATATCGTCAATGGTAATAACATCGCCGACCCGTATCGGACGTTCAAACAGCAGGATAATACCCGATACCATATTGGCGAAAATTTCCTGCAGACCAAATCCCAGACCGACGCTGAGCGCTGCAACCAGCCACTGCACCTCCGACCAGCTGCCGCCCAACTCGTTTGCCACGCTAATAAAGCCTATGGAAACTAAGATGTACTTTGCCAACTGGTTAACCGCATAGCGACCGCCAGCTTCTATAGGCAAACGCCTGAAAACTAATAATTCCATGACACCGGAAAAATTCCGTACCGAGACCACTGCAATAAACACATATAATCCGGCCAGCATCAGGTTGGTCAGGGTTATCGGCTGGGATACTTCCTGGTTGTCGATTTTTACCAGATGCTGCCAGAGTACGATATTCTCCAGAAATGAAAAGGCCGGCAGGATTTTTTTCCAGATCATCCAGAAACCGATAATTAAACTGAAGCCAATAAATACGTTGAGCAATCTTATGGTTTGAGCATTTATTGTAGGAATATCGATCAGTTGTTCATCTATCGGCAGAACAGGTTCTTCTCCTCCCGCGACGGCAGGGTGTTTTTCGCTAAGCATAGCGGCTTTACGCTTCTGCATGGCATTTTTTATAGCCAACTGCCGGTTGACCAGCGTTAACCAGCGAAGCACCATGGCATGAATAATAACCATCAGAAAAACCAGGCGCAGGGAGATAATCAATTGCTGCTGCAGTTCCAAAGCACTCAAATAGTAGCCTGTAACAGCAAAACCGATAATGACCAGAGGTATCAGAATTAATGCCGGATACCAGACATAGCGTAATTTGACTAGCCATCGATCAGGATTTGCCTTGATATAGTCCCGTAATAAGCCACTGGCAGGATTAAACAGCCGCTCTAAAAAAGCTGCCATTGCAATCATGCTGATTATCAGCGCCAGGCGGCCGAGGCTATCACTGTGCATGGAAATATTTGATGCGCCGGTACTGATGATAATAAATACTGCCGGCACTACAATAAAACGCAGCCAGGCCATCTGCCTGCGTAACAGACGTGTAGTATTTTTTTGCCAGTGAAAATGTTTACTCGCTATACCCTCATCAGCAAATATGCGATAAAAAAATTGCAGTAAAAAAAGCGGGATTGATGCATTCCGTAAACCTTCACCGACCGATTTACTGAAATTGTCGACCTGAATGTTACTACTTAAAATCCAGCCCAGAAAATAAAGAAACAAAGGCAACGGTAACGCAAGTATCAAGGTATAGGCGAGCGCTCTCAAAGTGTGATAGAAACTATCCGTATAAATTTTTTTAACTTTTTCCGCGATCTCCTTTAGTTGCAGTTTTGCCCGATTTTTACCCAAGTACAGAATGCCTAAACTGAGCAGGGTAATGAAGGTCAGGAACAGGTTATTTAATACAAGTTTGACTGCATCTTTAATTACTGTCATCCAGTTGTGCGGAGACAGCAGCCATTGCGTGGAATGATAGAGATCGGTTATGTAATCTGCGTTGACAGGTTCTGAACTTGGCACCCACAACAAGCGTTCATCCAGATAAGCTGCAAATTTCTTCGCCTGGGTGGCCATTTGTTGCCTGGCAAAATCAAAATCACCCAACGTTCGCAAATACGTGGCATAGGCGACAGACAGCTTATTCAGCAATTCCTTCTGGCTGTTAAGTAAAATACGCAATTCCGCCTGTATCATCATGCGCTGGTCTACAGGCAATGCTTGATCGACCTGCTGGCTCATTATTTCCTTCAGTTTCGCATCGACATCCATGAGTTGTTTCAGTTTGTCTTCAACTTTAAATTGCTCAAGTCCGGTTAAAGCACTTTCGTTCTGAATAGTCTGGGATTGCCGCTCAAATTCATCCTGCAGCGATAAATTACGTCGTTGCTCACGCAAAATCTTGCCCAGCGCAGGACTTAAACCCGCCAGACTGATTTTCTTTTCTGCGCTTTTAAAGTCCGCTTCAATTTCACTGGTGCGGGCTTCTATCTTTTCTTTTTGTTCGCCGTATTGTTCAATTTTGGCGGTAATAGCCTGCAAATCGCGACTGTATTGAATATTTTCCCGAGTGCTGGCTTGAATCAGAACATGCTTGCCGGAAAGCTCTTTCTCAACCTGACTGAGTGCATCCTGCATTTGTCTTGCTTCTTGTTGTCTGCGCTCGGACAACAGGTTTTCAATCGCTGTAACAACAGGACTCAGCGCATTTTTTTGAATATCCAGCAACTGGATCTCGGCTTTAAGCAGCTCAAGCCGAACCGGATTGCTGATGGCTTCAGCATCAAGCATTTTTAACTCGGCGACGCGTGAGTCTATCAGTGTTTTCAATTGAATCTGCCTGGCTTCAACTACCAGTTTGGAATCTGATTTTGCCGGCTGCGCTTCCAGTTTTTTTTGGGCTCCTTGGGCTCCTTCAAGATCCTGCTGGGCAGTAAGCGTTTCTTCATGAATGAGCAGGGGACGACCCTGTTGAACAGCCAGTTCATTTTCGAGTTTTTTTATCTGCTCGTCCAGGCTGCTAATTTTGGCTTTTTCAATGATCAACCGCTGTTCAAGTTCTTCGGTGGCGATGCCATTAAAATCTTCGGTTTTCTTTTTGGAAAACCTTGACAGGGTTTGCTCAATTTCTTTTTGCAGCTTTTTGGTTTTCTCTGGCGCTTGTTTTATGGCCTGGCTATAATTTTTTGCCCGGGCTATAAAGCCTTCCCTATTGCCAAGATTATCCAGGGCAGATTGATAAACAGCCAATACTTGGGATTTTAATGCCTCATCAATACCCTGTCGTGACTTCATAGACTCAATTTTTGCTTTCAAGCTATCTTTGGTAGCTTCAAGGGTCGTACCTTTTTGAACAGTGTCTGGCGAAACGTTTACCGCCAATACCGTCGTTGAGACGAAAGTAATAGCTAGCAATAGCAACAGCAAAGTAGGGATCTTTGAATGTATAACAGAAAGATCAATAATTTTCATAGGGTTAAGTTAAAGCTGAATTTATAATATGGGCACATCCTTGTCGATTTGTTAAAGCTCACCTCACTGGCGCAGCACCTGTTTTTGTTAATCATAGCGATGTGTTTAAAATATATTGGTAATTGTAAATATCATTTACAGACCAATCGCCAATTCAAAACAGATGCTGCGCAACTGCTCCTTCGTTGCACTACTTATAGGAGCCAAAGTTGGTAAAGCGACCTTTGTAATACCCTCACCCTAACCCTCTCCCAAAGGGAGAGGGGACTTTGTGTCGCTTTACCAACGTCGGACTCTATACCTGCATCCATGTAGGCATCAAGCATGAGAGGGAATGAAAGTACCGTTGTTGACATGTGATGAGTATAATTGCGATGATGAGATACTGGTTTATAAGATGCTATGCTCCTGACATATTTTCTCACTATCACTCTGGCTGAGGGGTTCTTTGGTTAATCCACAAGTAAAACCATCTGCTGTTATGGTGAAATATTTGCAGGTTTTGCAAAGACCAAATGAGTGAGATTGATTAGCTTTTTGCAAAGACGTCAACGCTTTAACAAAAATATCTTGATGGTTGGCAAGATTATGCTTTTTAAATATTAATGCAGCCTGAATAAATAATTCAGAGGTTCGCGCCTTCTTTAAAATTGCATTTCCTTCAGGCAGAAGGCTAAGATGCACCATACGCCGGTCAGACGCATCAGCGGTTTTTTTAATAAAGCTTTTTTTGACCAGTAGCAACAGTGTTTGAGAAACCGTGCCACGGGTCATGCCCAGATAATTGGTTAAGGCTGCCGGGGTATCGCTATAGCGGTTACAACGCGACAAATAGTCCAGCACTTGCAAGTGTACCGGTTGCAAGCCCAGTTCTGTACATTTTTTACGCTCTTCTGAACGGATCAACGCAGCCATGCGTTCAATCAGCTCAAAGACTTCAACCTTATCCATAGCGCTTAATATAAACAATGATTTAGTAAGTTGACAATAAACTTTAATACTAACACACTAGATTGTGTTTCGAATCGATATTATTATGTAAACAAACTTGTTGTTCAATTATTTGTCGCATTGAAGCAAAGTTATAATTTTATTTAGTTAATCTACCAAACTGATTAAATACAGCTACAAGCATTTTTTTTATTTACAGTTCAAGCCAACGATTTTATCGCCGGTTTTTTTCAGGAGACCTTTTATGCCTATTTCACATGTATTTGACACGTATGCAAAAACAAGTAAAGGCAAGATTATACACTTTGATGTTGTTATCAATGAACAAGATCAGCAAAAAGCGTTAAACTATGCTAAAGAATGGCTAAAAAGCATAGGCGAAGAAAATACAACAGTGACTTCGGAAAACTGCTATTTTTGTCATAGTATTGAAGCTACAACTGAGTTGAGTCAACAAATCAATGATCAGGGGTATGCTATTTATAAATTGGAAGGATGTCCAAAATAACAACGGTGGTCTAATTGACTGATTAGATATGCAAACTTCAAATTCTAATAAAATCCAATGAAATTGAATCTGGAAAAAATCAAAGATTGCTATGTTATATTTATTCAGGAAGAAAGAATAGACGCGCATAATTCCGGCGAATTAAAGGAATATATTCTTCATATGATAGAACAGGGTCAAGTCAATATTATTGTTCAGCTGGAATCCGTCCGGTTTATAGACAGCTCTGGCTTGGGCGCATTGTTATCGGGTTATAAACATGCGGCCGCTAAATCCGGCAAACTTGCTTTAGCTTGCTGCAAGCAACAGGTTTTATCCATGTTTGAACTAACTCGTTTAAACAGGGTTTTTGAAATTTATGCCGATTTAAATGAAGTCTTTGAAAATGAAGCCTAGAGGTTGACTATGTGTAGTGAAGTTATTCAGGTAGATGTTATCATCCCGACACAGACCAAATATCTGGATTTTATCGGTAGTATCGGTGAGCATATAGCAAAAGATCTTGAGGATTTTTCCGGCGATCGTGAAGCCTTGGCTTATCATTTAAACCTGGTTTTAACCGAAGCGACTACGAATGCGATTAAACATGCAACACAAATGACGCCGAAAGACACTGTCAGAATAACCATTCATATTCAGGATAATGAACTCAATATCAAGGTTTATGATCATGGACAAGGCTTTGATCTGGAAAATGTGCCATTACCGGATTTTGACCAACCCAAAGAAAACGGTATGGGCCTCTATTTCATTAGAACATTAATGGATTCTGTTAGTTATACCAGGCAAACTGATTGCAATGTTTTGGAAATTAGAAAATATCTATAGCACTTCCACCCGGGTTTCATCTACCTGAAGGACAAAGGTTCAAGGTACGGTTATTTTCCGCTTTGCCCGTTATTAACGGTTAACCCCAATGGCTGTATCTATCGAAGCATAACCCGGACTACAGAAAATCTAGGCGATGAATAAACTGGATGGGCAATTGACTAAGCGTAACAGATCCTGGGCGGTTTCGTTCCGGCGAATAGCTGAACGGGCTTTGGGCAAAGAAAGCGGCAAACAGCTGTGGCAAAAATATCATTCAGCCTTCCCTGTTGGCTATCAGGCCTTGGTAGCACCGCGTTATGCAATCAAGGACCTGCTGCATCTTGAGCAGCTGGGCAGCTCAAATAATCAAGGCATCAGCCTACTTAAGCCCTACCAGGAAATAGAAAATTATCGGCTGCATTTTTACAGTCAATACGAACGCTTTCTGGATGACTATATTCCGGTTCTGGAAAATATGCATTTAAGAGTGATGGATCAGGTCCAGTTTTCTTTTACTAGGGACGGCACCACACAATTTATTCGCAGTTTTACCATCAAAACAACAATCAGCCATTGTCAGCCTTTAACCAGCCATTGTGCGTCATTAAATAAGATTAGCAGTTCACTACTGGAAACCATTAAGGTAATACTGAATGGAAAAATTGAAAATGATGCGCTCAATAAACTGCTAGTTTTAGCCGGCATGTCGTGGCAGAACATCGATGTCATCAGGGCTTACCAGAATTATTATTTACAACTGGGCTATCAAACGACCCGAGCCAGTGTCCACCATGCCTTAATTAATAATCCGCAGGTCACGCTGTACCTGTTTAATTACTTTGAAGCCCGCTTCAGACCGAATCCTGGTTGGGAAGACCCCATACTCAGGGAAGAACAGTCGTTGTTTCCATTGCGTCTGCAATTACTGGAGAGTATGGATTCAGTTGCCAATATCAATGATGACAAAATTTTACGCACCCTGTTTAATCTGATTGATGCCACGATGCGTTGTAATTTTCATTTGCGCCGGGATTTGGAGGATTATTTTGTTGCTTTCAAAATCAATAGTCTAGGTGTTATTGATATGCCCGCACCTAAACCGCAAAACGAAATTTATGTACATGCTGTGGATATGGAAGGAATTCATTTGCGAGGCGGCAAAATTTCACGAGGTGGAATACGCTGGTCTGATCGACCTGATGATTTCAGAACCGAAATACTGGGACTCATGCAAACCCAGATCAGTAAAAACGCCCTGATTATTCCGACCGGAGCTAAAGGTGGGTTTGTAGTAAAGAAGAACAGCTCAAGTGCTGATTTCAAAGAGTCCGGAAAAAAGGCCTACATCACTTTGATACGGGGCTTGCTGGATTTAACTGACAATTACAGCAGTGATAACAGCGTTGTTCGGCCTGTCAATATTGTCAGCTATGATGATCCTGATCCGTATTTAGTGGTTGCCGCTGATAAGGGGACCGCACAATTTTCAGACATTGCCAATGCCGAGTCCGCCGGCTATCAATACTGGTTGGGTGATGCGTTTGCCAGCGGCGGCTCCCACGGCTATGACCACAAGGCATTGGGTATTACCGCACGCGGCGCCTGGAAATGTGTACAACGGCATTTTCGTGAATTAGGCAAAAATATACAAAAGGAAGCCTTCACTGTGATCGGCATTGGCAGTATGGACGGCGATGTATTTGGCAACGGCATGTTACTGTCACCCTGTATCCGTTTATTAGCCGCTTTCAGCGGTCAGCACATTTTTATTGATCCGAATCCGTCTGATAGTGACGCGCCGTATAACGAACGCAAGCGTTTGTTTGAACTGCATGGGTCCAGCTGGAATGATTATGAGCGGAAACTTATTTCCAAAGGCGGTGGTGTTTATCTTCGATCAGACAAGGATATACCGGTTTCTCCAGAGTTGAAAAAATGGCTGGGTATACACTACAAATTGCTGGATGGCGAATCCCTGATTCGTTACCTGTTGACCGCGCCAGTGGAATTATTATGGCTAGGCGGTATCGGCACCTACATAAAAGCCAGCACCGAAAAACACGAAGAGGTAGGGGACAGAAGCAACGATAACGTGCGCGTGGATGCTGCAAATATAGGCGCCAGGGTTGTTGGCGAAGGCGCAAATTTGGGTTTCACCCAAAAAGCGCGCATTGAATACAGCTTGCGCGGAGGCCGCATTAATACTGATGCAATCGATAATTCGGCTGGCGTCGATACCTCAGATCATGAAGTCAATTTAAAAATCTTGCTGACAAGTTTACAGAGGAAAAATATTATTGCTGACTATCAACCTTTATTCATCAGCATGACCGATGAGGTTTGCCAGCAGGTATTGGCTAATAATTATGCGCAAAGCCTGTGTTTATCTATGGAACAACTGCGCAGCTCGGAAAATTCAGCGGTTTTTTTACAACTGGCTGATCATCTGGAAGCCTTTGGTTTTTTTGATCGAGTGGTTGAATCCTTTCCGCCAAGCAAAGTGATTTTATCCAGACCCCGGCAAACATTAACCCGTCCCGAGCTGGCGGTATTGATGTCCGCCAGCAAAATGTACCTGACTCAGCAGATACAGGACCAAACTACATTGTTGCATGATGAATGTTGTGAATGTTATTTGCGGGCCTATTTTCCTGTTCAGATCGTTGAGCAATATGCTGATTATCTTTCCGCTCATCCCTTGGCCAATGAAATTAAAGCCACAATCGTCAGCAATAAAATAATCAATCAAGCCGGCAGCAGCTTTTTAAGTCTGGATAACGACTACGAAAACAATAATATACTGGATAATGTCGGATGTTATCTGACTTTCGACCGTGTTTTGGACGGCGATACACTCCGGCAATCGATTTATGCTCTGGACAATAAAATAGCGGCGGCTAAGCAATATCATTTACTGATGCAGCTTGAAAAAATGCTGGCCGGATTTTGTCGCTGGGCTTTATTGCATGGTAAAAAAATACAGCCAGTTACTCATACCATCAACTGTTATAGCCATTATTTAAAGGATTATGAAACTTATTTTAATCAGCAAGATAGCATTGAATTTAAAAAACAGTTGGAGACATACCAGCTGGACGGCATTCCAGTTGAGATTGCACAAAGAGTGGCCTTCATTTCCAGTCTGATTGATTTTCCGTTTATCGTTTCATTGTCCGGTGAAGCCACAGGAGACTTTATCACGGTTCTGAAACTATTCAACGAAATCACCCATGATTTGGGTTTATATGAAATCTATGAGCAATTGGCAAAAATGCCCAGTCATGATTATTGGGAAGACAAAGTATCGACGGATATACAGGTGGATATGAAGCGCATAACAGGTATATTGATTAAAAATATATTAGGCAAGCATGCAACCTGGGCTGGCTATTTTGATATGCCGCATGAAAAGCAGAAAATCAATCGTTACCGGCGAATTTATCAGGAAATCACTAACGTATTGCCGGTAAATTTATTGCCCTACATTGTCCTGGCTAAAGAATTAGGGAAGTTGGTCGATGATGATTAGTAATGTTTTATACGAACGCTCAACCTGGAAACAGGCCTAAAATAACCTGGTCGGAGTCAAAGTTGGCCCTGTTGAGGAACAGCAACATCATTCCGCTACCCAAGATAATCATCAAATAAAACAGGCATGGATGCATTAAGACATCCTCAAGTTTTCCGCCACAATTTGGACTTAATCAGAAAAAATGACTATCACCGTTCTAGCCACTCTTAAAGCGTGTTGATTTTTTCTGAAAATAGAGCAATTTTGTTTACATAAACATGAAGTTGAGTTTGAGGCAATAGGAAACAAATTTGTTTCTACTTTAACCACCTTCAAGCCATTGTTTTGATTTTATTATTATGACATTTGCCGGGCTTTATCAACTCACTTTCAGA
>JAGXGJ010000063.1 GCA_024636875.1 Methylococcaceae bacterium
CGATTCCAAAAAAAATGGACGCATCGGACACCTGCCATGGCAATGGGATTGACTCAAGAGGCATTAACTTGGAGATTCTTATTCGTGATACCTATTCCGGTAACCCGTTGATAAAAATCAACCTGCATTGATTTGTAGGGGCTACCGATGGTTTCGTGCTGCAAACCTTTGCTACAGCCATTTCTTTTTCTTGAAAAACCTTAGCAAAAACACTGATACGCCGATGAATACGAGCCACAGTACCGGGTAACTCCAGCGCCATTTCAGTTCCGGCATATAGTCGAAGTTCATGCCATAAACGCCTGCGATAAAGGTTAATGGAATGAATATCGAAGCAAATATCGTGAGTACTTTCATGGTCTCATTCATTTTGTTGCTGACGCTGGATAAATAAATATCCAGCATGCCGGCTATCAAATCCCGGTAGGATTCCAATGCTTCAATAATGCGGATGGCATGATCGTAAATATCACCGAAATAACGCCTCGTCTTCACATCAAGCAAAGGCGATTCGCTGCGTTGGATAGCCGCCAATAATTCTCGTAAGGGTGAGACAGTTCTGCGCAAAAAAATCAACTCGCGCTTGAATTTCTGGATTTTTGACAGCGTCTGTACCGATGGATTAATCAGTAAATCATCTTCAACGGATTCAATCTGTTCATCAAAGGCATCCTGGAGCGCAAAGTATTCATCGACAATGGTATCCATGATGATATAAGCGAGATAATCCGCGCCAAGATTTCTGATCTGGCTCTTGTCGTTGTCCAGCCGGTTTAAGATGGGGTCAAATATCTCATCAGGCTTTTCCCTGAAGGTAAACACAAAGTTGTTTAATACCAATAAACTTATTTGTTCATAGTCGACATTAAAGTCCTCGCTGCCTAAGGCAATCGCTTTAAGAACAATAAATAAATAATCATCAAATTCCTCGAATTTGGGGCGTTGATGGGTGTTGAGAATATCTTCGAGCACCAGTGCGTGAATATCAAAATGTTGTCCTATGTCATCAATAATGCCTACGTCTTTTAAACCGTCAACAATGACCCAGGTTATTGTGTCGGTCGTTTTATAAGATAGAAGCTTTGCAATTGATTTGACCGTGTGCTTTTCCAGGGTTGATTTATTGTAATTTATGACAGAGATTTTATGCTTATGCTTATGCACTTCGCCAACATGCACCAGCGAACCGGGCGGTAATCCGGATTTTTCAGCGGCGGAACTGAGTGATTCAGACATGGTTTATCCTTGGAAAGGTTTGGCTTGGGTTGTTATCCGAGGCAACTGTAACGGAAGGTATTTTTACGAGTTTCCTGAGATGTATTGTTTAGACACAGCCCCCGCTTTTTCTTTAACCAGTTTAGGTACAAGGTAGCCGGGCAGTGTAGCTTGAACCTGTTTCATAAGCGCCAGGGCTTCCGGTTCAGATACTTCAAAATGTCCTGTGCCCGTAGCCTTGTCCAATACATGCAGATAATAAGGGATAACCCCGTAAGTGAAAAGTTGCTCGCTCAGTTCACATAATACCGCGGCATTGTCATTAACGTCTTTCAATAATACCGATTGGTTAAATAAGGCGATGCCGTTGTTTTTCAGCCGCTGGCAGGCGGCAATGACTCGGGTATTGATTTCGTTGGCATGGTTACAGTGTACAACGATTACTATTTGTTTAGAACTTTGTATCAATGTGTTAATGAGTCCATCAGTGATCCGGGCAGGTAAAACAACAGGCAAGCGGCTGTGTATTCTTATGCGTTTTAAATGTGCGATGTTGTTCAGTTGGTGGATGAGTCTGGCGAATCTGGTATCGCCTAGAAGCAGCGGATCGCCGCCGCTTAAAATAACTTCCGAGATGCCGGAATCTTCCTGAATATATTGGATGGCGGCGCGTTCATTTTGTTTGCTCAGTTGCAAGTCGGAATAAGGAAAGTTGCGGCGGAAGCAATACCGGCAATTAATGGCGCAACTGCCGGTATTGATTAATAAAACCCGGCCATGATACTTGTGTATAACGCCCGTCCGGGCAGCGGCCGGAAGATCGCCGACAGGGTCGCGATTAAAGCCCGGGTAAGCAAATAACTCGTCTTTAATGGGCAATACTTGCCGCAATAAGGGGTCAAAAGGGTTGCCTTTTTCCATACAGGCGGCAAAACTCAAGGGCACGCGTAAGGGGAAGTCGTCAGCGGCAGCAATTGAAAACGGCAAGTCACCGGGTGATAAGTGCAGATAATCACATAAGTCATTAATGGAAGTGAAGGCTTCGGCCAGTTGTTGCTGCCAGTTTTTGGCAAAGTGCAGTATTTCGTTGTGTTGTGCGGACATGAAAGTGCTTATTTAAGGTTTCTATCGATTGATGCCTCCATTATAATGGCTGGATTTTACATTGTTTGTCATCTTGAGGATAAAATGGCTAGTTATAGTACGAATGAATTTAAAGCAGGATTAAAGGTCATGCTGGATAATGACCCTTGTGCAATTATTGAAAATGAATTTGTCAAGCCGGGTAAGGGGCAGGCTTTTAACCGGGTAAAAATCAGAAACCTGAAAACCGGGCGCGTGATTGAAAGAACTTTTAAATCCGGTGAGTCGCTTGAAGGCGCCGATGTGGTCGATGTTGATATGCAATATCTTTATAATGACGGTGAATTCAGACATTTTATGGTGCCTGATACGTTTGAACAGTATCAGTGTGATGAAAAAGCCGTAGGTGAAGTGAGCAAGTGGCTCAAGGATCAGGACTCTTGCACGGTTACATTATGGAATGACGTCCCTTTGTCGGTTACTCCGGCTAATTTTGTTGAGTTAGCGATAATCGAAACTGATCCGGGTGTGCGTGGTGATACCTCTGGTGGCGGTGGTAAACCGGCCAAGCTGGAAACCGGTGCGGTTGTCCGAGTCCCGTTGTTTGTCCAGCAAGGTGAAGTTATCAAGGTTGATACCCGTACCGGAGAATACATCTCGCGTGTGAAAGAATAGTGCCGAATACGTGGCAGCCGGCATGCTCTATTGAATTGATGCGTTTAAGAGCCAGCATGCTTGATGATATCCGGTATTTTTTTTCTGAAAAAGATGTGCTCGAGGTGGAAACTCCGTTGCTCAGTTATAGCTGTGGCACCGATCCGCAGCTGGATTTTTTTAGCACCGAGTACGTGTTGCCGCCATTACAGCACAGATTATTTTTGCAAACATCTCCTGAATTTGCCATGAAGCGGCTGTTGGCTTCGGGTAGCGGTTCCATTTATCAAATTTGTAAAGCCTTTAGAAATGGCGAATCGGGACGCTTTCATAATCCTGAATTTACCCTGCTGGAATGGTATCGGGTCGGCTTTACCTTGCCGCAATTGATGGATGAAATCGCCGAACTGATAGGCTTGCTGTTCAAGGGGCGTCAGACTCTGGATGCAACGCAGCGATTCAGTTATCAGGACTTATTTCATCGCTATACGGGCCTGGATCCCCTGGTTTTTTCATATCAGGACTATTGTGCCTTCGCGCTGGATAATCACACGCCTGAAGCAGTGAGTATTTGCGGATTAGATCATGCCTTATGGCTGGATTTTATTTTCAGTCATAAGGTTCAGCCGCAATTGAGTGAAAACGCTTTGTGCATGGTTTATGATTATCCTGCTTGTCAGTCATCTTTAGCACGCATCAATGCAAACAATGCGCTGGTCACTGATCGTGTCGAAGTTTTTATCAATGGCATTGAACTAGGCAACGGCTATTATGAATTGACCGATGCATTAGAGCAGGACAGACGATTTAACGAGGAAATTGGCGTCAGGCAGCAACGAAAACGGCCCGTTACCGTCAAGGATAAACATCTGATAGCCGCGCTGGAAGCCGGACTTCCGGATTGTTCGGGCATGGCTATCGGTCTGGATCGGTTATTAATGCTGTTGTCAGACAGCACATCCATTCAGGATGTGCTTAATTTTCCTGTGTATAGGGCTTAGGCGATTTCCTACGAAGAATATACCCGGCTTGCTGGTCTTTTTGTCCATTTTCTGCGTTGTAAAAATAGTTACGTAGCTCGCTACGCGCCTATTCTTACGCCTTGAAAATGGACAAAAATCCTGCGTAATCCGGGCATATTCATTCTTGGAAATCGCCTTAAGCAGTTTAAATATTTACTGTGTTATAATTTTACGAGTATTTTCCTGCTTAAGCCCATGATGTTATTTTTTTAGCTGCCTACATGAAATCAAATATTTTTTCTTGCTTGTTATTGTCGGGTCTGCTTGTTTCATACGCAGTTAAAGGCGCCGAAGAATTCATTGTCAAGGATATTCAGGTCAAAGGATTGCAGCGCATTTCTTTGGGTACTGTTTATAACTATCTTCCGGTTAATGTCGGCGAAAAGTTTTCCCTGGATAATGTTTCTGCCGCCATCAGGTCCTTGTTCAAAACAGGTTTTTTTAAGGACGTGTCGCTGGAAAGAGAAGGGTCAACGTTGATTGTTAATGTGGTGGAACGTCCGTCAATAGCAAAAATCATTTTTGAAGGCAATAAAGATCTCAGTAAGGAAGACTTGACAAAAGCGTTAGATAAAATTGGTTTGTCTGAAGGCAAAATATTCGACCGGCAAGTGCTGGATAAAGTAGAACAGGAATTAAACCGACAATATCTCAGTCATGGCAAATACGGCGTAAAGATTAAAACAGACGTGTCTGACTTGACCCGGAATCGTGTCGGTATCCATATTAAAATTTCTGAAGGCAGAGTGACCAAGATCAAGCAGATTAATATTGTCGGCAATAATGCTTTTGATGATAAAACCCTGTTGGGTAAATTCGAATTAAGCACATCCAATTTGTTATCTTTCTACACTAAAGACGACCAGTATTCCAAGCAAAAATTATCTGCCGACCTGGAGACTCTGCGGTCTTATTATCTGGATCGGGGCTATATTAACTTTTCGATTGAGTCCACGCAGGTAGCCATTACTCCCGATAAAAAAGATATTTATGTTACTATCAATGTCAAAGAGGGTGATG
This sequence comes from Methylococcaceae bacterium, assembly GCA_024636875.1. GTDB lineage: Bacteria > Pseudomonadota > Gammaproteobacteria > Methylococcales > Methylomonadaceae > JAGXGJ01. Next base: position 4,995 of record JAGXGJ010000063.1, read on the forward strand.
TTTACAGGCTTTCTAAAGTAAAGCTGGCGGGTAATCTGGTGGTGGCTCCTGATGAACTGATCAAGCTGGTCAGTGTCGGTCCGGGGGAGATATTTTCCAGAAAAAATGCTACGGGAACTTCAAAAGCCATTCAGGATAGATTGGGTGATGAAGGCTATGCGTTCGCAAACGTTAATATGGTGCCTGAAATCAACGAAGCCCAAAAAACGGTTGATATGGCTTTTTTTATCGATCCAGGTAAACGCGTTTATGTTAATCGTATTAATATGAGCGGCAATACTAAAACCCGGGATGAAGTATTACGCCGCGAGATGCGCCAAATGGAAGCCAGTTGGGCTTCAAGTTCAAAAATTGAACGTTCAAAAACGCGTCTTGAGCGTCTGGGCTATTTCGAATCTGTCAATGTTGAAACGCCGCCTGTTGCAGGCACCGCCGATCAGATCGATGTTAATTATTCGGTAGTAGAAAAGGCTTCCGGTAATTTATCGGCGGGTATCGGATTCTCTCAGGTTCAGGGCATTGTTTTAAATGCCAACATTTCCCAGGATAACGTCTTTGGTTCGGGCAAGCGAGTGAATCTTGCCTTTAATAACAGTAACTATACTACAAATTATCAGTTTGGCTTTTTTAATCCCTATTTCACTGTGGACGGCGTCAGTCAGGGATATAATATAGGTTACGCAAAGCGCAATGCCGGTGCGATAAATATTGCCAATTATTCTACCAATATTTTCAATGCCGGGATCAATTTCGGAATTCCGCTGAATGAATTTGACCAAATACGGTTTGATACCGATATTAAACAGACCACGTTAAAGTCCACTGATTTTTCATCCCGACAAATTCGAGACTTTATTAACAAGGAAGGCTCTCAGTTCTGGACATTTGGCCAGGCCGTAAGTTGGTCTCATGATACGCTTAACCGGGCACTATTCCCCGATAAAGGGGGGCAGCAGCGTTTGTCTGCATTAGCGACAGTTCCGGGTAGTGACCTGGAGTATTATAAGGTCGATTACCGGCATCAACATTATTTTCCATTGGCCAAGGACTTGACTTTCAAGCTGAATGGCGAAATCGCTTACGGGGATGGCTATGGAAGTACTACGAATTTACCTTTCTTTGATAATTATTTTGCTGGTGGTACGGGTTCAGTGCGCGGTTTTAGAAATAACTCGCTTGGGCCGAGAGATTCCAATGGAAACCCTATCGGCGGCTCCACGAAAATTATTGGCAATGCCGAGTTGTTTTTTCCTGTACCCTTTTTGCCAGAGACAAAATCGGTCAGATTGGGAACCTTTTTTGACATAGGGTCGCTTAATAATAGCTTTTCATTAGATAACCTGAAATATTCAGCAGGCATTTCAGGTGAATGGTTATCGCCATTCGGCGCCTTATCGATCAGTGCGGCATATCCTTTGAATAAGGGAACGTTTACTTATGAGAATATTCTTGGTCAATCTGTTACTCAAAAAGATCAAACACAATTCTTCCAGTTCAACTTCGGCCAAAACTTCTAGCAGATGTTGTTTTGGTTTATTTAGCTTATCTCATATAATCTAACGTAATCTAATCCACCCTTCATTTACCCTTTAAAATTAACCATAATCGGAGTTCTATTTAACAATGAAAAAGAAAATTGCTGTATTTTTAGGCTTGTTGTTTGTTGCAAATGTCAGTTTTGCAGATTTAAAAATTGGCTTCGTTAATATTCCTGCTGTTCTTGAAAAAGCGCCCCAGGCTGAAAAAGCCAAAAAGCGTTTGGAACAGAGATTTTCACCTCGAGATAAACAATTAGTTACTCAACAAAAAGAAATTCAAAGCTTGGAAGAGAAATTAACCCGGGATGCGTCGGTGATGAGTAATTCAGAGAAAAATAATCTTGAAAAAGATATTTTAAATAAGAAAAGGGATGCAAAAAGAGCGCAACAGGAATTTAGTGAAGACTTTAATGCCAGTCGAAATGAAGAATTGGGCAAATTGCAACGTCGTATCGTTGAAGCGGTTCGAGCGATAGCTAAAGAGCAGGATTATGATTTATTGCTTACTGATGGTGTTATTTATGCGAATGATCAGATTGATATAACAGCTCAAGTGCAAAAAAAGCTGTCAACAATGCCCGATTAGGTGGCTTATTATGTTTAAGCATACGCACTCTAATCCCACCCTAACTCTAAAGAAGCACTCTAATCATGTCTATTACATTAGATATTCTGCAAATACAGGCATTCCTGCCGCATCGCTACCCATTTTTATTGATTGACAAGGTGATTGAGTGCGAACCTGGGTTGAGACTGTTAGGAGTAAAAAATGTCACTTATAACGAGCCATTTTTTCAAGGTCATTTCCCACAAAAACCCATAATGCCAGGTGTGCTGATTTTGGAAGCCCTGGCGCAATCGACAGGCTTGTTAGCTTCAGAAACAGCCGGGGACGAATTGGCAGGAATGATCTACTATTTGGTAGGTATTGATAAAGCCAAGTTTAAAAGGCCTGTGGTGCCGGGTGATCAATTGATGCTGGAAGCAAAATTTATTAAAAGCAGACGTAATATTTGGGCATTTGACTGTCGTGCAGAAGTTGACGGTGAATTTGCCGCAAGCGCTGAAATCAGATGTGCAGCCGTGGTAGAGTAACCTTGATTAATCCAACAGCCATAATTGACAGTCATGCTGAACTTGCCGGCGATGTGTCTATCGGTGCTTATTCTGTCATAGGCGCCGATGTAACAATTGATGAAGGAACGGTTATAGGTCCCCATGTTGTTATTAAGGGGCCTACTTCCATAGGGAAGAAAAATCGCATCTATCAATTCACTTCAATCGGCGAGGATCCGCAAGACAAAAAATACGCGTTTGAGGTTACACGGCTTGAAATCGGTGATAGAAATACGATTCGAGAATTTACCTCGATGCACAGGGGAACCCGGCAAGATAACAGTGTTACCAGGATAGGCAATGATAACCTGTTTATGGCTTACACCCACGTAGCTCATGATTGTATTATTGGTGATCATGTCATTATGGCTAATGGCGCTTCGTTAGCAGGGCATGTGCACCTGGAAGACCATGCTATTTTGGGGGGATTTACCCTGGTGCATCAGTTCACTCAAATAGGTCAATACAGCTTTGCGGCAATGGGCAGCGCAATTACTCAGGATATTCCGCCTTTTATTATGGTCGGCGGCAAGCCTACCAGACCGCATGGTATAAATTCAGTTGGCATGGAACGTAACGGCATATCCGCTGAAGATATCAGATTTATTAGAAATGCTTATAAAATAATCTATAAGATGAATTTACGGCTGGAGGATGCTATTGAACAAATAGAAGAGCTCTCGGGAGATAGTAGACAGGTTTCTGATTTGGTTGACTTTTTGAGGAATGTGCGGCGGGGGATACTGCGCTGATAATTGCAAGCATTTAAACCATAAAGGTATTTCACAAGTATGTTAGTGTTAGCTATGGACGAAATCTATTTGCTCAATAGCACCCGGAATATCCTGCTTGCCGGGGTTGATGAAGCTGGACGCGGGCCGCTTGCGGGACCGGTGGTAGCGGCAGCCGTAATCCTTGATCCAGTAGTGCCAATCGCTGATCTGGCCGACTCTAAAACACTTGGCCAGGACCAGCGCAATAGTCTTTTTAAAATGATCAGGGAGAACGCTTTAAGTTGGTCAACGGGTATGTCCAGCGTTGAAGAGATTGATGAACTCAATATTCTTCAGGCGACACTGCTGGCCATGCAGCGGGCTGTAAACGGATTGGCTATGCAGCCCGATGAAGTTTTAATCGACGGCAATCGGCTGCCTCGTTTGTCAATTCCCGCTCAGGCTATCGTGAAAGGCGACAGTAAAGTGCAAGCGATCAGCGCTGCTTCCATATTGGCGAAAGTAGAGCGGGATAAAATAATGGTCGACTATCACAAAAAATATCCCGATTTTTCATTTCATCTGCATAAAGGCTATGGTACGCGGCAGCATATAAACGAGATTAGTCAATTTGGCATTTTACCGATACACAGAAAAACATTTAATCCGGTAAAAATGATGATCGAGCAGCAAAGCTGAGCCGTTTATTTGGCTATCGGGTACTAACTAATTATCTTTCGACAAGGCCCTCCCTCGCCTGGTCGAAGTGCTGAGGATTAGTGAAACCGGTGTATCAAGTACCCGATTAAATTATGGATGTTACTAATCTTTTTCTATCCATTCTTCCAGTGTTGCGATAATGCCTTTCGCTTGTTCTTTACTGGAAATATTGAATTTGGATTTTTGTTGATATTCACCATTGCGTTTTTGATAGCGGCGAATAGTATATTTATCAGGGCTATATTCTTCTTTGGCGCGATTCCAGTCCTGATAACGGTACATTATGGTGGCCCACGCGCCTTTAGTCAGCACTTTTTTATCCAGTTCTTTAACTGTTTCGATACCGCCATCTTCGTACGTTACCGTCAATTCTTCTACAGTTTCAGCCATGTTATTCTCAATAAATTTTCAAATTTAACAGTTTGTCAAAATGATGCAATTGCCAATAAGGCTTGAATCTAGACCAGGTTCAAAAATAAATCGCCACAGATTGCCAGATTAAACTTGGTTATAATCAGTGAATCTGTGGCAGTTGTAACAGGGGGGTGTTTGTTGCCGGTTACCTTACTATGCTCTTACTTTCCAAAAAATTGCCCAAATGCACGGCTGCCTTCACCGGTTTTAATCGTATCAATCACTTGCAGAGTTCTGGCATCGATCACAGATACAGTGCTATCAAACCAGTTAGCCACATACACATGACGATCATCGGGATGCGTGCTGATTCCTTCAGGTTTATTGCCCACTTCAATCAAGCCGATTTCTTTTAAGGTTTTCGTATCAATAACCGACACAGAACCATCATCCTGATTAGTCACAAATAAACGGCTGTCATTTAGCGCCAATGCGGCGGCATAAGGCAGCATATTAACCTTTACGGTCGCAATAGGCAGCATACGTCTGGTTTCCAGCACCGTCACATTATCACTTTGTACATTGGCAACATAAAGGCGTTCGCCTCTGGCATCAATGGTCAGTCCAAAAGGATGTGAACCGACTAACGTGGTCTTGTTGAGAGTCAGTTTGTTAAGGCTAATTTTAGAAACTGAATCACTGAGACGGTTAGCGACATACAACCAACGATTATCCGGGCTGACCACCAAACCCGATGGCGAATCGCCTACAGGGATAGTTTTGATGATTCCAAGGCTGTTAGCATCAATAACATCAACATTGTTATTATACCAATCCGCCACATAAATTCGTTTACCATCAGATCCTGCGGCAATCCCTAATGCCCCGTCACTCACTGCGACTCTGGCAATAATTTCGCGTTTTTTTACATCTAAAACTGCGAAGCCCTTGGCTTCCGGTGTGCTTATATAAACTTTATCCCCCGCAGGTGCGACCGCTACACCTGCAGGTTTTCCGGACACGCTAATAGTAGCGATCACTTTACCCTTGTTGGTATCAATAATTGAAATACTGTCATCCAGTTGATTACTGATATACGCAAAAGGCGCAGCTGACAGTGGTAGAGTAAAGAAAATTGCAGCGGCAGCTATCACTACAACTTTGTAGTTCATAATAAACACTCGTGAAATCACTACTTTTCAGCCAGGTCTTTCAGATTGATCAAGCCTGTTTTCAAGACGGCTGTGACCGCTGCAGTGGCTGTTTCTTCATTCATTTCCGCAGGCGGATTGTTGTTTGTGTAAGCGCGGTAATAACCCGCCTTCCAGTTTACAACTGAAGAATCACCTTTAGGCTCCACCTTAATAGTTGCCGAGTAGTTGTCTACAGGCAATACCGGTACTTTTTCTTCGGCGCCGGCATGAGTAATTGTTTTTGCAGTGCTCATCTCTGTTATTTTGTATGAATAAGCCATTTTTGCCTCATCGTACTTTTTCAATTCTTCTTTGATGGTGCCGCCGTGCCTCAGGGTCAGAACACGAGTTGCGCCTTTTTTATTGCCACCTTCAGCGGCTGTCTTGGAAACAATGGGAAGCCAGGACATATCATCGAAATTTTTGATAATAGCCCAGATTTTTTCAGCAGGCGCATCGATGGTGATTTCCTCTTCAGCTTTTTGACGAACAGGGCCGTGTGCACTGGCAACTGCAGTGAAAAAGAATAGTAAGACCGGCGCAATTAAGGTAATTTTCTTCATAGTAACTCCAAATTGTTGAACATGTACATTTTAAATAGTCCATTATATGACAACTGGATACAGCAAGCATCAGTTGGATGCAATCATAGTATCAACAAGTCCCTTGCCAACTTGATAATAGCATCTTCACTGATGTCTCTGATCGAATAATCCCGTTTATCCAGTTTATACGGATTGACAATTGAAGCCGATTTAACCACTTTGTTGATGCCGGTCTGATAGACCCTGCTAACAGGCGTAGGTCCAAAGATCGTGATTGATGGTTTATTTAATGCCCATGCCATATGAGTAGGCCCGGTATCATTGCCAATCAGCAAATCGGCGTGGGCTATCAGTGCTTTCAGATTGTTCAAATCCAGTTTGGGCATGACTCTGATATGGTCTGATTGCCTGAACATCCATTCCGCTTTTTTTCTTTCCTGCGCATTGCCCCAAACGACCAGACAGTTTTGCTGCAAGGCCTGGGCTATTTTTACAAACTTATCCACAGGATAGTTTCGGCTGTCCCAGGTCGAACCGATGACCAGAACAATGTTAAGTCTGTCTTTTAATAAAAAATTATATAGCCGCTGATCTTCATCGTTAAAAAATAAAAATGGTTTTTTGTTAAGGATCTGCTCACTGGTAATAGTTATTTCTAAAGGACTGGACAAAACCAGAGCATTTCTATCGATGGTATTGGTATTGTATGCACAAGCAACCTTGACGTCATAAAACCATGCGGCGGCTTTTTCCCGTGCGGAATCGGCATCGAAGCCGGCGGTGCGTTTGCCCAGAAGTCTGGCGGTGATTGCGGATTTAATCAGTCCCTGTGCATCAATGACCAGATCGTAGTTGTTTAGTGCATAGTGGCGGATATTTTTGATTTGCTGAAAAATACCGGCCTTATCGGTTTTTAACGATTTCAGGTTGATTGTTAATATGTTATTGATATCGGGATTGTTTTTTAAAATACCGGCAAAGTCTTCTTCAACTATCCAGTCTATTTGCATTGCGGGGGAGTGGGCTTTGATGAACTGCAGTGCGGCCATGGCATGGACGATGTCGCCCAGCGCAGAGAGCTTGACGATTGCGATTTTCATGATGGCAGCAGGTCAGGGGTTAACACGGCAATAGTGACTCTTGATGCCCATTGTGTGTGCAGGCGCCTAAAGTTACCGCCACAAGAATTAATATTCCAGCTTTTAAATAACATCAATGATCTGATCAGGTTTAATATCAACCAGGCACCTGGTGTGGCCTAATGGACATTCACGCTTAAAACAGGGGGCGCAATCAAGATTTAATGAAATGACTTTGGCCCTGGTATTAAGCGGCGGCGTAAATTTGGGGTCGGATGAGCCATAAAGCGCGATTATTTTTTTGTCCAGCGCTGCTGCGACATGCATCAGGCCTGAATCATTGGTCACCACAGTATCAACCAGCGACATTAAATCTACCGCTTCGGCTAATGAAGTCCGGCCGGTAAAATCAATACACCCTTTGGAGACTTCTCTATTAATTTGTTCCGCTGCTTCTTTATCCTTATCAGAGCCAAACAGCCAAACCTGCCAACCCTGAGCAATTTTATGCCGGGCAACTTCAGCATAATAACTTGCTGGCCAGCGTTTTGCAGCGCCATATTCAGCGCCCGGACATAAGGCCAGGATTTTTTCCGACGGTGTCAGATTGAATTTCTCAATAACGGCTTTTTGCTGATGTTGGTTAATGACGAGCGCAGGGACAGGATACTCGGGCGGCAACGGTGCAGGGAGTGGCAGGCCCAGCGCTACAAAGCGCTGTACAGTCATCGTCAGCGCCTGTTTGTCAAGCTTTCTGGCATCGTTGAGCAAGCCCCAGCGGCCTTCGCCAAGATAACCTGTGCGCACGGGAATTCTGGCAAAATAGGGGATCAATGCCGATTTCCAGGAATTTGGCAGCACGATGGACCGATCATAGCCTTCTGAATGCAGTTGTCTGCCCAAATTATATCTGGCCATCAAACCAAACTGACCATGCGTCAATGGCATGGCAATGGTTTTGGCAATTTCCGGCATTCTTTCCAGCAAGGCCAGGGACCATGCCGGCGCCAGTACATCAATCCGGCAGTCCGGATGGGCATTCTTTAGCGTGATGAACAGGCTTTGCGCCATCACCATGTCGCCAACCCAGGAAGGGCCGACGATTAAAATTTTTGGCGAATCTTTCAAAATCCTAAGAGACGTAAGTCAACCATTCAGCATGATCGCCCCTGCGTCCATGCACATAGTCAAAATAAAGACCTTGTAGCAGTTTGGTAACCGCTCCACGATCACCGCTCCCGATAGCACGATTATCCAGTTCTCTAATAGGCGTAACTTCAGCGGCAGAACCGGTAAAAAAGGCTTCATCGGCAACATAAATTTCATCACGGGTAATGCGTTTTTCGATGACTTCAAAACCTTGTTCGCGGGCTAAAGTAATAACGGTATCGCGGGTGATGCCTTCGAGCGCCGAGGTGGTTTCCGGCGTGTAAATTTTACCGTTGCGCACGATAAAAAGGTTCTCAGCGCTGCCTTCTGCGGCAAAACCTTCATGATCGAGCATTAACGCTTCATCATAGCCTGTAGCCAATGCTTCTTGCAAAGCCAGTATGGAATTTATGTAATTGCCGTTAGCCTTGGCTTTGCACATCGTGCTGTTGTGATGATTGCGGGTATAAGAAGACGTACGAATACGAATTCCATGATCTATGCTGTCATCTCCCAGATAAGAGCCCCATGGCCATGCCGCTACCATGACATGTACTTTCAGGTTATCCGCTCTTAGGCCCATGCCTTCGGCACCAAAAAAACACATGCTGCGAATGTAGGCGCTATCCAGATTGTTTTTGGCAACGGCATCACGGTGCGCCTGATTCATCTCATTCTTGGTAAACGGCATCGGCATATTCATGATGTGCGCCGAACGGAACAGGCGATCAGTGTGTTCGTGCATCTTGAAAATTGCTGTACCCTTTTCGGCGTGATACGCTCTTATGCCCTCAAATACACCCAGTCCATAGTGCAAGGTATGCGTCAATACATGGACTTTTGCTTCACGCCACTCAACCCACTGTCCATCCAGCCAAATAACGCCGTCTCTATCGTCCATTGTCATCATTTATTCTCCAACATTAGTGTTTGTTAATGATCCGGCAGGCCGCTCTTGTTTAAAAATCATACATTGCCAGGGGTGCCAGACCGGACCGCTGCTACGATAAAATCCCTGATGCGAGGGGTTGCCAGGCAACGGCCTACTCCATGAAATCATGCCAAATTTTCTCCACGAGCACACGCAATTCAGCAACTTCAGCTTCATTGATAACTGCGCGAGCGCCTTGTAAAACCAGCTTATGACCATAATCACGATAAGTACAGTAAGCCGCTTTCAGTGTTTCCGACTCTGTTTTTGACATAAATCCGTCTTCCTGCAAGCCTTCAAGCAACCTTACATTATCCGTATAAATCGTCAATGCGTCATTTTTTGCAGCCCGGGCTAAAACACTGGATTGTACTATAAACTCAATATCAGCAATACCACCCTTACTTTGTTTTAAGTCAAATTCATTGGATTCTTTAGTTGCCAATGCGTTTCGCATCTTTTCGCGCATTTCCCGTACTTCGGTTTTCAACAGCGCTGCATCTCTGGGCAAGCTCAGGATTCTGCGTCTGATGGCTTCATACTGAGCTTTTAGCCGCAGATCGCCGGCAATAAACCGCCCTCTGACCAATGCCTGATGTTCCCATGTCCACGCCTGATTTTTTAAATAGTCCTCATAAACGTTAATATGCGTGACCAGTAAACCGGAGTCCCCACTGGGGCGTAAACGCATATCAACTTCATAGAGTACGCCTGACAGCAGCTTGGTATCCAGAATATGCCGGACCTTCAGCCCCAACCGGCCGTAAAATTGGGAACAGGAAATCGGTTTTGCGCCATCGGTCAGGGCATTGCCATCCTTGCAATCATACAAAAACACCAGATCCAGATCAGATCCATAACCCAGCTCAATACCACCCAGTTTGCCGAAGCCGAGAACTGCAAAGCCTTTATCCTTGTTATTGCCGTCAGGCGGCTTACCGTGTTTTTCGGTGAGCATAAGCCAAGCCCGGTCAAGGACATGAGCTACTATGATTTCGGCTATACAGGTCAAATAGTCACTGACCACCATGACAGGAATCGCGCCCATGATGTCGGCTGCAGCAACCCTTAACACATTTGTATGTTTAAATTGCCGCAGTACAATCATCAGTTGTTCAAGGTCTTGCACCTCAATATTGGCTAGCAAAATAGTCAACTGCTCATCAAGATCTTTCTTTTTGAGCGGTTCAAACAAGGTGCGCGTGTCCAGCAATTCATCAAATAATATGGGATACCGTGATAAATAGTCACAAATCCAGGGGCTGGCCGATGACAAGCGAAGCAATTGGGCTAAAGCATCGGGATTTTCAGCCAATAATGATAAATAAACATTTCTGCCGGCAACCGCTTCAAATAATCCGAGCATGCGTTTCAAGGTTTCATCGGGGTTGTCAATCTGCTGCAATGCCTCAATCAATTGCGGCATCAACCGGTCAAGAACCTTCGCGCCTTTGCTCGTCATGCGCCTGATTGGAGCTGCTTTTTTAAAATGTTTAATCGCTGCCAGGCTGTCATCGGTCTGCTGAAAACCAAACGCACTCAGGTTAGCCAGTAATTCCTCATCATCCGCCGCGCAGGTCCAAATCTGTTGACTGTATTGATCTTTTCTATCCTGCCTGGACAGAGAAAAAACCTGATCAAAAACAGCATGTACTTGTGCTCTTACCGTATCCAGCCGGCTTTTGAAACTGTTCCAGCCGGGATAATCCAGCGAATAGGCGAGCGTCTGCCGCGCTGAGGCATCTGTCGGCAAATCATGCGTTTGCCGGTCCTGATATTGCTGGATATGGTTTTCCACTTTGCGCAGAAAACAGTAGGATTGTTTTAACTGCCCGGCATCGTTTGGAGTCAGTAATTTTAGTTCACCAAGAATTCGCAATACATCCAGAATACCACGCGTTTGCAACCTCTTTTCATTGCCTCCGCGGATCAGCTGGAAGGCTTGACCGATAAATTCAATTTCGCGTATGCCACCGGGCCCAAGCTTGATATTCTCCATGCGGTCTTTACGCCTTAATTCCTGGGTAATCTGCGCCTTTAAAGAACGCAGCTCTTCAAAGGCGCCGTAATCCAGATAACGCCGATAAACAAAAGATTTCAGCATCGCCATGAGTTGAGCGCCGGTTTTAAAGTCACCCGCGACCTGACGCGCTTTAATCATGGCATAACGCTCCCATTCCCGAGCCTGGGTCAGATAATAGTTTTCCATGCCATCAAAAGTCATGATGATGGGGCCGCTGTCGCCAAAAGGTCTTAGACGGATGTCGGTGCGGAATACAAAACCGTCAACGGTGGTTTCATCCAGCACTTTGACCAGACTTTGACAGAGCCGTGTAAAAAACTCGCTATAGGATGTTTCTTTTCTATCGGGCAACACGCCGTTTTCTGCGTAAGCAAAAATCAGGTCTATATCGGAAGAATAATTCAGCTCATAGGCGCCGAGCTTGCCCATGCCCAATACGATAATTTGCTGGGGACTGCCATCGGACAGTAAGGGTGTACCGCGTTTTTCACAGGCTTGTTGGTAAAGAAAAGCCAGTGCGTATTGAATACAGGCATCGGCCAGCCAGGATAAATCAGCCAGTGTTTCGGATAAGGGCGCCCAACCCGCCAAATCGCGCCAGGCGATTCTGACCATTTCCCGCCGCCGGAAACGTCGCAACTCCTGCATTAACCCGGCTTCACTGTCAATCCGCATGCGCGCCAGTTTGTCAGCATAACAGTGGTCATCATAGATGGCTGACAAATCGCCGGAATTTACCAGGTCAACCAGCAGGTCAGGACTGCGCCTGCAGCTTTCAGCTACAAATTGACTTGCACACCAAACTTTTACAATCGCTGCATTAAATTCAGGCGTCAGATGAAAATCGTGATCAAGTCCGCTAAGCTGTTCATGCCATTGTTTTAAAGAAGAGGCTACAGTGCTGCGCAATTCATCAGGGAGTTTGTCAAATTCGGTTTCGAGATTATTGATAATAGACATGAGCGGCGAACGGAAAGAAAAAATCATAATACCCAAAACAGACGGATTATAGAAGCAACGGTCTCTATAAATAGGTTATGATTAGTGGTCGACAAGGCTCTCCTGAGCGTAGCCGAAGGGTTCACAGAGCGTCAGGGATGGGTGATACACATGCCTGGCTTGTCAAACACAGTATTTTTTAAGGTTCTTTTAGGCGCAAGGACATACAGATATGTTGACCATTATTCAAATTCCCGTATTGACCGATAATTACATTTATCTCATCCATGAGCCTGCAGCAGGTGAAACCGCTGTTGTTGACCCTGCTCTTGCAAAACCGGTTCTCGATGTTCTGGATAACAAAGGCTGGCGACTTACCTGCATTCTGAATACCCATCACCATTGGGATCATGTCGGCGGTAATCTGGAACTGAAACAAAAAACCGGCTGCAAGGTTATTGCTCCGCAATCAGATCGGGATCGAATTCCCGGCATTGATACGGGCGTAGGTGAAGACGATGTCATTATGCTGGGCGCTTGCTCAGCCAGAGTCATCTCAACGCCAGGCCATACCAGCGGTCATATTGTGTATTATTTTGCTGAAGACAATGCCCTGTTTTGTGGAGATACTTTGTTTGCGATGGGCTGCGGCCGCCTGTTTGAGGGAACCGCTGAACAGATGTGGAATTCGCTGCAAAAATTAAAGACTTTACCCGCATCAACCCGGATTTATTGTACCCATGAATACACGCAAACCAATGGCAGGTTTGCTTTAAGCGTGGAACCTGATAACCGGCAATTGCAGCAAAGAATGAAGGTTGTCAATCAACTGAGAGAAAAGCACTTGCCGACAGTACCATCAACGCTAGAACAGGAGCTGGCAACTAATCCTTTTTTCCGGGAAAACAGTCCGGCATTGCAAGCTGTTATAAATATGATGGATAGGCCGCAAGTAGAGGTTTTTGCAGAAATCAGGCGCTTGAAAGACAAGTTTTAAGGATTTGCAAGATGTTTTAGTCAACCCGTCAAGCTCAACGCTATGCGCCATGTCTAATTGAAATAATCAGGCATGAAACACCTCGCTTGAAATAGTCCGGCCGAAGTTTCAATAGTGTGACTTGATTTCTGCTGAAATACCGTGTGAACCTCTACCATAAAAAAAAATGGGTCTAAAAAAAGTCCCAAATTCTAAACGGAAATTGAGTTAATCAAATAATATTTGACAGTCGCTGTCTGTTAAAAGATAATAGTCTGCTTACCCGATATCGGAGGGGTTCCCGAGTGGCCAAAGGGATCAGACTGTAAATCTGCCGGCTCTGCCTTCGGAGGTTCGAATCCTCCCCCCTCCACCATCTCGAATAAAATTAATCTGCGGGTGTAGTTCAATGGTAGAACTCCAGCCTTCCAAGCTGATCACGTGGGTTCGATTCCCATCACCCGCTCCATATTTCTGGGATTAAGCTCATATAGCTCAGCAGGTAGAGCACTTCCTTGGTAAGGAAGAGGTCACCGGTTCAAATCCGGTTATGAGCTCCAACTGTATTATGATTGTTATTAGGTGTGATTCATGGCCAAAGAAAAATTTTCACGCAGTAAGCCCCACGTAAACGTAGGTACAATCGGTCACGTTGACCACGGCAAAACAACGCTAACAGCTGCATTAACAACAGTCATGGCTAAAATGCACGGCGGTGCTGTTAAAGCGTTTGATCAAATCGACAACGCCCCTGAAGAGCGCGCCCGTGGTATCACCATTGCCACCTCGCATGTGGAATATGAATCAGAGACACGTCATTATGCGCACGTTGACTGCCCGGGCCATGCCGATTACGTAAAAAACATGATTACCGGTGCTGCGCAA
>JAGXGJ010000064.1 GCA_024636875.1 Methylococcaceae bacterium
CACGGATTTACACGAATAAACAACTAGTTACATCAATTCTTTGTGACACCATTTGGGTGAAGTGCCAGCCTCGCGCAACATAATGTTTTATCAGTGTTTTTCTGTGTAAATCTGTGGCTAACTAAGGTTTTTAGGATTAATGGGCGCAGCCAGCTTGTTGTCAATTTGGGCTTTTAGATGTTGAAGCTTGGCATCTTCAGCGGGTTTGATTTTTGTCATTTCCGCCAGGAGAGCGTCAATGACAAAAAGATCGGCCTGAAGGGCGTGTTCCCACGATGGCAAATCCATGTCGGGCAAGCTGATTTGTATTTTGCCGCCAATCTTGACATCGTCTGGCTCGGGAAAATCGTCTTCGTCTGGTTCGGCATTTTCGTAGGCCGCAGCAAGGTCTGCAAAGCGAATATCCTTGCCGGTTTTCTTGTAATCACTGATCTTTAAGAGCGTGCCGAGATGCTTATCTTTCAGTTTTTGCAGGGTCAACCGGAAAGCCTGGACAGAGCTTTCAAGGCGCTTGAGCAAATTGATCGTCATTAACGCCTGAAGGCTTTTTTCGCGATCCGCCTGTTTAAGTTTGCCTTTGCCTCCACTTACCTGAGTGTCATAGTGCTCTTCATATTTAGCCAGCCGACTGGGCAAGATGTAGCTGATAGGCGCATAGACGGCCAATTGCAACAAAGACAGTTGTGCAAAAATTTCATTAAATCCCAGTATGTCTGTTCTGCTTGTCAGCGGACAGTGAAATGAAAGCGGTTTACGGCGATCGGGAAATTTGCCGATGTCCGTAGTGTCGTAAAAGGTCTCAATATGCTTGCGCGATCGGGCAATGGTCACGCTATCCAGTAGCTCAAAAAAGTCAAAGTCCAAAGCGCCTAAAATGGCTTTGGCAGTACGCTCTTCAGGTGGCAAGTTAGACCATGAATTGAAGCTTGCTTGCGCCCTACGAAAAATCTCGTCGATGTTTTTATTGGTTCGTAGCTTTTTGCTCAGGTTTTCTGAATCACCTTCGTAGGCATGCGCGAGCTGATTGCGCAGGTCATTAAAGCGGTTATTGACTGGCGTGGCCGAGAGCATCAGCACTTTGGTTTTAACACCTTCCTTGATAACGGCATTCATCAACTTTTGATAGCGCGTTTCCCGGTCTTTGAAAGCGTCGTTGTTACGGAAGTTGTGGGACTCGTCGATAACAACCAGATCGTAATTGCCCCAGTTGATGCGATTGAGCGGTGTGCCAAACGATTCGCCGCTGGTTCTTTGCAGGTCGGTATGACAAAGCACATCGTAATTGAAGCGGTCTTTGGCAAAAAGATTGGTTTTGAGATTGCGGTTATAGTTTAGCCAGTTGTCGGCCAGTTTTTTGGGGCAAAGCACCAGGACAGAACGATTGCGCAGCTCGTAATATTTAACAACGGCAAGGGCGGTTAAAGGTTTTCCCCAAACCCACACTGTCCGCGAGAATGCAGCCGCTATAAGTTTCCAGTTTGTTGATGATGCCGGTAGCCGCGTCTTTTTGAAAATTAAAGAGCTTTTGCCAAATCAGGCTGTCCTGATAACCGGTGCGATCATTGGGCAGCACATCCTCATTCAAATCCTCCAGAAACTCATTAAAGATATTGTAGAGCATCAAAAAGTAGATACGCTCTGGCGAGTTTTCCTGATAAACGGAGGCTATATGATCACAGAGGCGTGAAGTAACATCTTCCAGCTTCTCGGTATCATTCCAGATTTGATCGAAGAGGTTCAGGTAAGTCGAAGTGATTGCCGGCTCGTCCATTTTGTTAACCAGATTCGATACTGCGTCTCCTTGCTGATAGCCAAGATCGACGGCAGTAAAACCATGAAGCGGGAGGTAAACCGCATCTGATTCGTTACCTTGCACACAGGCAACAGACTACATAGGCGCTTTGCCACGATTAGAGCGGAAAATAGCTTTGAGGCGCATCCAGTCTGCACTTCTTTGGCGATAGCCCGTTGTGTCAGTTTATTCTTGAGCTGAATTTCGAAATCACTACCATAAAAGCTACGCTCCCGTTCGGCTTTGGGAATATGAAACTCGCGGCGTTCTTTTTTGATTTTGTCAGTTACTTCATTGGGTACAAAGGTTGGCGAGGTAAAAATGAATTCAAGAGAAGCAATATTTTCCAGTCCCTTCTTTAAGGCGTCAAAGGCATAAATCGAAAAGCAGGAGGCCGCAATCTTTAACTTCGAGCCTGGCTTTATAGTTTGCTTGAGGTTATTGCCGAGCAGGTGATTGATATTGTCGATTATTTCCATGCTTTTATTAGGCTGATAACTCAATTGAGTAGGAACTGCTGCTGATAGTTTTATGGAGATGTATTAGCGCCCCGACAATCGGGACTGCCAAAAGTAGATGCCAAGCCTCTCACTCATGAATAAACTGTGAAAAAACATTAAGCCGAATGCTTATGAAAAAAGCATGAATGGGGGATTATTTTTCAATCAAGACAATGGCTTGTACTGCAATGCCTTCTTTACGACCTTCAAACCCCAGCTTTTCTGTGGTGGTGGCTTTGACATTAATACAATCAACGTCCACATTTAAATCATTGGCAATATTACTGCACATCGCAGCAATATGGGGAGCCATTTTGGGGGCTTGGGCAATGATAGTCATATCGGCATTCACCAGTTGATAACCCTTGTCCTGCACGATGCGGTAAACATGACGCAGTAATACACGGCTGTCCGCGCCTTTAAATTCAGGATCAGTATCTGGAAAATGCTTGCCTATATCGCCTAAAGCCGCCGCGCCCAGCAAGGCATCACAGAGCGCATGAAGCACCACATCGCCATCCGAATGCGCTTCCAGACCTTGTTCATAGTCTATTTTCACACCGCCTAAAATAACATCACCGCCATCTTTGAAGCGATGCACATCATAACCCTGCCCTACTCTAATCATATTGATGCTCCATATAAAATTGTGCCAATGCCAGGTCTTCCGGCCGGGTAATTTTTATATTATCAGGACGACCTTCGACGATTTTCGGTTGCAAACCTTGTAATTCAAGCGCGCTGGCTTCATCGGTTATGGCCGGATTGCCTTCTGCTGCTTCCAGCGCGCTTTTTAACAGGCCATAACGAAACATCTGCGGCGTTAAAGCCCGCCAGATATGGCTTCTATCCAATGTGCCGGCAATGCTATTGCCCCGGACATTTTTTAAGGTGTCGTGTGACGATAAAGCAAGAATTCCGCCTACCTCATCGTTTACCAGAGAATCAATAAGATGGCGTATGTCCGACGCCGTGATACAGGGTCTGGCGGCATCATGCACCAGCACCCAGTCATAATCAGAGGCTAATGCGCGTATTGATTTTAGCGCCGAAAGCACAGAATCTGCCCGTTCCTTGCCGCCTGCTGCGGTGATTATCTTTACATTATCTGGTACTTCAAGCTCGGGCCAGTAAGGGTCCTCTTCCGAAATTGCAACCGCAATAGCGGCAAACACTTCAGCATTTAACAAACGTAATAACGTATGCTCGATGACTGTTTTACCGGCAAGTTCAAGATATTGTTTGGGGCGGTCTGCGTTCATGCGTTTGCCGACTCCGGCAGCAGGAACAACAGCCCAGAATTTTATTGAATGGGTCATTTGTAAAATAAGGCTAAGGCATCGAAGCAAGAAACAGTTTTACAGAGTTTACGACGGTAATACCGGAACGCGGGAATGAAAAGGGTAACTAACGTCTTTTTCTTCTATTACTTCTTGTTGGTCTTGGCGGTATGATGTGATCCACATCAAATTCATCGTGAATTTTATCAATTATGTAGTCATCGTCTATAACGGGCAAATAGGTTTTGGATGATGCATTTATCATCGTTATTAATATTAAAAAAATCATACCAAGACTAACAGTTCCAATCAAAACGCCTATTTCAAAAGAAATAGCTGGAAATATCCATACCAGGCCAAAAGCAACGCCAATACTCATAGCCAAAAACAGTGACAATGCCAAGAAAAAAATAATAATTATTGCTATAAAAAACTTCATTATTGATCCCTCTAACTCTTTAATTTACTTGTCTCATAACCTTCGGAACATGCCACGAAAATGCAGCAAGCAACCCTGAAAAGGTACGCGATGCGTACCCTGCATATCTGTTAACTATTTTTTCCGGTACCCGATGACAACTTTTTTTCCAATGCCTCCATGCGCTCGTGTAGTCGGGCCAACTCATGGAGAATCTGATTTTCTTCCTTCTCGATACGACTGGTTTCATGTTCGATTTGCCGTACATCAAGCCCCCATGTAGCAATGTTTTTGTCAATGAGCGTCACTGACAATATTGCTGTAAACAGCGAGAACAGTGTCAAACCGAACAAAATCAGCGTAGCCGTCAATAAACGCCCCAAAAAGGAGATTGGCACTACGTCGCCAAAACCCACGTGAGTCATTGTAACCCAGGCAGACCATATCCCATCAAATACTGAGTGGATATTAGGATCAAGAATATAAAGAATAAAACCGGAAGCAATGGCCACCGCAAAAGCAAGGATCAGCAAATAAACCAGGCTTCGTTTTCCCCTCAAGTCACTCAGCAGGTTTTTGAACAAGTTCAATGCTCCCGTGAGTATTAATAATAATTTCATAAATTTCCTTATATTTTCAATATGATAGCTATATTGTTAAAAGAAAAGGCGCAAGGCTAAAAGTGCTTTTTTCACCTTTAACCTTGCGCCTTTAGCCTGCTTTCAACTTCACTCAAGAACCTGAAAAAACGTCTCGCCCTCTCTAATCATTCCTAATTCATCCCTGGCTCTTTCTTCCAGTGCTTCCTGTCCTTTTCTCAAATCCTCGACTTCAGCATAAAGAGCTTCATTACGCTCCCTTTTTTCTTCTACCTGTTCCTTGAGGTCATCGAGACGGTGTTGATAGGCTTGAATCTCTTCAATACCGCCATCGCCAAACCATAAGCGGTATTGAAGCAGAATTACCAACACAATAATGATTGAAAGAAGAATTTTCATAATTTTAAAGTGAACGCCCCAAGGCTAAAGACGCAAGATGTTTTTTATCTGCGCCTTTAACCTTTCGCCTTAAAAGCTTTAAAGCATTCTAAACGCGCTACGACCCGCGTATTTAGCCAGACTGCCTAATTCTTCTTCAATTTTCATCAGACGGTTATATTTGGCAACACGGTCGGAACGGCTTAATGATCCGGTTTTAATTTGACCCGTGCCGGTTGCTACGGCTAAATCAGCAATGGTAACGTCTTCTGTTTCACCGGAACGATGAGAAACTACGGCTGAATAAGAGGCTTTATGCGCCATATTAATTGCTTCCAGGGTTTCAGTCAGAGTGCCGATTTGATTCACTTTAATCAGAATGGAATTGGCGATATTTTTTTCTATGCCTTTTTTCAGAATTGCAGGGTTGGTCACAAATAAATCATCGCCGACTAACTGGATACGTCCACCCAGTTTTTCGGTCATCAGTTTCCAGCCGTCCCAATCGTTTTCATCAAAGCCATCTTCAATGCTGATAATCGGATAACGATTCACCCAATCAACGAAAAAATCAGCCATTTGCTCTGAACTGTAGGTTTTGCTTTCTGAAGCCAGATTATAAATTCCGTCTGCATAGTATTCAGAGGCAGCCGCATCCAATCCTAAATAAACGTCTACACCCGGTTTGTAACCTGCCTGTTCTATCGCTTGAAGAATCACGCTGATGGCTTCTTCGTTTGAAGAAAGATTTGGCGCAAAACCGCCTTCATCGCCCACTGTCGTCGCCAGACCTTTCGCTTTCAATACCTTGCTCAGGTTATGAAATACTTCCGCGCCATAACGAATCGCTTCACGGAAAGTCGGTGCGCCCACCGGCAAAATCATGAATTCCTGCAAATCTACACTGTTATCGGCATGTGAACCGCCGTTGATGATGTTCATCATCGGTACCGGCATGATGAATTCACCCGAGCTATTTAAATGGCGATATAAAGGTTGACCAGCTTCTTTTGCGGCTGCGTGCGCGGCCGCCATGGACACTGCCAGCATGGCATTGGCGCCAAGTCGGGCTTTGGTGTCCGTGCCGTCCAGGGCTATCATTTTGTTATCAATGCCTTCCTGATCATTCACGTCCATACCGATAATCTCGGAACGGATTTCAGTTTTGACGTTATTAACCGCATTTAATACACCTTTACCCAAATATCGGGCTTTATCGCCATCACGCAATTCGATGGCTTCGCGCTCGCCTGTTGATGCGCCGGAAGGCACCATGGCACTGCCAATCACACCGGAAGCCAAAATCACATCCGCTTCCAGCGTCGGGTTACCGCGCGAATCTAAAATTTCTCTTGCTTTAATGTCAACGATATTGCTCATGATATTGAAATGCTCCAAAGGTTAAAAAGATAAAAGCAACGTGCTGTTGCACAAGGGTTGAAAGTTATTTTGTACTGGTAATTGTTTGAGCTAAAGCTTCATCAAAAGTGTGGATAGTGTAGTTTTTAGCTAAAACTAATAAGGAACAATCAACAAAGGAAAGTTTTTGGGTTTGTTGTTGAAACATGCTTAATACTACCTGAAAGAAATCATCTGAAGCATACAAAATTTCTAATTCTGCTGTAGTTGCAATCATCTCTGCAAATAAATTTGCTTTAAGTTTAGATGCTCGCAATTGCAAAACAGTTGTTATTTCGAGAATAACATATTAGGGAACATAGATAACTGAATTTTCTGAGAATAATTGCAATGCTTTTTCATGATGTGCATCATTTTCATTAAATAAGGCAATCCATACATTGCTGTCAAAAATAGTAGCCATCTGCTCTTAATTTAAGGGTAAATTAGCTCATCGATGGATTGACTATCTGTCTGACTACCCTGATAGCTTAGCTTTTTTAGCAAATCTTCTTTCGTGTATTTCTTTTCAAGAGACTGAGCATTAGCAGGTTCAACTACTAATGAAATGAATTGTTCATTTTGCAGGTGAATCCTTATTTTTTCACCTTGCATAACTTGATCCAGGTAATTCTGAATATGCAATGCAAAATCAATCACAGAAATAGTTGTCATCATTCACCTCTCATGAATTACACATCTTTAAATAAGGTTTGCAAATCAATTACTAAATCAGGAAATAAATAAGCCGTTGCCACATCATCCCCGGCATAACTATTAACTAATTGATATTGCCTGATATCGTCATTTAAAACAAATTGCTGAACGACTTCCTCGTAAGGATAAACCAGCCAATATTCTTTTACGCCACTTTCGGCATACAGCGCATGTTTGATTTTAACTTCTTTTTTAGAATTGCCTTTAGATAAGATTTCAATAATCCAGTCAGGCGCACCATTGCAACCCTGTTCATCCAGTTTGCTGTTATCACAAATCACACAAATATCAGGTTGCACTACAGTAGTAATTTCTTTATTGGCTATTAACGATTCGTTACGGTCATATAAGCGGACATCAAAGGGCGCTGAAAATACTTGGCAGGCTTTGTTTTCAAAATAATAAAATAAGCGGCTACTCAGATAAATAGAAAGTCGTTGATGTTTCACATTTGGCGCAGGCGACATCAACTGAATCTTGCCTTTAATTAATTCCACTGCTTCATTTAACTGCCAGGTTAAATAATCGGCATAACTATAGCTGGCCGTTAAATCAAGTTGGGATAACTGTGTAATCTTGGCCATAGGTGTTAATTCAATGGATGATTACAAGGTTGTTTCAATCAAAGGCTGGCGTTTAACCGCATGATCCAAAACTAATAAAACTTCCAATAATTCTTGCATCCTGTTTAAAGGCCAGGCATTCGGGCCGTCACTTTTTGCTTCCGCAGGATTGGGGTGCGTTTCCATAAACAGTCCGGCGATACCTACGGCTACTGCGGCTCTGGCCAACACCGGCACAAATTCACGTTGACCGCCTGAGCTTGTGCCTTGTCCGCCGGGCAGCTGTACGGAATGGGTCGCATCAAAAACGACAGGACACCCAGTATCTCGCATCACCGCTAACGAGCGCATGTCGGACACCAGATTGTTATAACCGAAGGAAACGCCCCGCTCACAGACCATAATCTGCTCGTTACCGGTAGCTTTGGCTTTTTTGGCCACATGCACCATATCCCAGGGCGCAAGAAACTGGCCTTTCTTGATATTAACAGGAATACCACAAGACGCCACGTTCTGGATAAAATTGGTTTGCCGGCATAAAAATGCAGGGGTTTGCATGACATCGACAACGTCGGCGACTTCTGCCAACGGCGTATCTTCATGAACATCGGTCAAGACTGGCACACCGATTTGGTGCTTGACTTTTTCCAGAATTGCAAGCCCTGTTTCAACACCCAAACCGCGAAAACTTTCATGTGATGAGCGATTGGCTTTATCAAACGATGATTTGTAAATAAACGGGATATCTAATGCCGTTGTCAATTCTTTAAGATAGCCTGCCGTATCCAGTGCCAATTGCTCACTTTCAATCACACAGGGACCTGCAATCAAAAAAAACGGCTGGTCTAAACCGACTTCAAAACCACATAATTTCATCAGGCTGATACCTTTTTATGTTGAGACGCTGCAATGACAAAACCGGAAAATAAGGGATGCCCTTTTCTGGGTGTTGAAGTAAATTCCGGATGAAATTGACAGGCTAAAAACCACGGATGATCGGAAATTTCGATTACTTCGACCAGGCGGCCATCAATAGACTTGCCGGAAAATCGCATACCGGCCTTTTCCAGTGTTTCAAAATACTGGTTGTTAAACTCATAGCGATGGCGATGTCTTTCGGTAATTACATCTTTCTGATAAAGCTTAAAAGCCAATGAATCTGTCTGTAACCGGCATTGCTGACCACCCAAACGCATGGAGCCGCCTAAATCTGAATTTTCGTCGCGGGTTTCCAGTTGGCCGGTTTCAGCCGTCCATTCGGTAATCAAGCCGATGACTGGATGCGGTGATTTTGGCAAAAATTCCGTGCTATGCGCGCCTTCCAGGCCTGCAACATCACGAGCAAATTCAATAACCGCCGCCTGCATCCCCAAACAAATACCCAGATAAGGAATTTTTTTTTCGCGTGCATAGCGAACTGTTGATATTTTGCCTTCCACACCGCGCTCGCCAAAACCGCCAGGGACCAGAATCGCATCAACATCTTTCAGCTTGGCTACGCCTTCATCTTCGATGATTTCCGAGTCAATATAGTTGATATTGACCTTTATACGGGTACGGATACCGGCGTGAATCAAAGCTTCATTGAGTGATTTATAGGCATCGGAATGATCGACATATTTACCGACAATGGCGATGGTCACTTCCTTAACAGGATGCGTCAGCGCTTCAACAACAGCTTTCCATTCCGTTAAATCGGCAGGCGGCACATCCAGCCTCAACTTGTTGACCACGATATTATCCAGACCTTGCTCATGTAATAACAGCGGAATACGGTAAATTGAATCTGCATCTATTGCCGAAATAACCGCTTTTTCCTCGACATTGGTAAACAAGGCAATTTTACGCCGCTCACTGACGGGTATGGGTTGTTCGGAACGGCACATCAGAATATCCGGCTGAATACCAATAGATCGCAGTTCTTTGACCGAATGCTGCGTGGGTTTGGTTTTTAATTCACCCGCCGAACGAATATAGGGAACCAGCGTTAAATGGATAAACAATGACCTATCACTACCCAATTCAAAACGCATCTGCCGGATGGCTTCCAGAAACGGCAGTGATTCAATATCACCGACAGTACCGCCGACTTCAATCAAGGCAACATCCTTGCCCTCGGCACTCTGATAAACCCGGTTTTTTATTTCATCGGTGATATGAGGGATAACCTGAACTGTTGCACCCAAATATTCACCCTTGCGTTCTCTGCGCAAAACGCTGTCATAGATTTGGCCTGTGGTGAAATTATTTTTTTTGGCCATAGTGGTTTTTAAAAACCGCTCATAATGGCCTAAATCCAGATCAGTTTCAGCGCCATCTTCAGTAACAAATACCTCGCCATGTTGAAAAGGACTCATGGTGCCAGGATCAACATTGATATAAGGGTCCAGCTTGGTCAAAGTGACTTTTAAACCGCGCGCCTCAAGAATAGCAGCAAGCGACGATGCGGCAATGCCCTTGCCTAGCGATGACACAACACCGCCGGTAATGAAAATGTATTTTGTCATTGAGAATGTATGGAATCCAGAAGATAACTGATGACAGTTTAAGTAAAACCCGTATATTTTAATCGACAATGGGCTTGCCGTCATTGTCTTTATTCATACTCGCAGTGAAAGGCGCAAGGTATATGACATCAATTTTTGTCTTGTGCCTATTCACTCTCCCTGCAAGAGTAATCGGGAATTGGTTAACCCGTTTGCTCGTTCTGCTGCTCTTTAATACCTGATTGCAAGCAATCAGGAATTTAATTTATGAAAATGCTCCGTAAAGCAATGAATGACGAAATTTAACGATTGATATATAGTGATACTCCGCGGCGTTGATAACACAATCGGTATAGTGGACCCCATTGTCCAGACCAATTTTTACCAAAGTTAAGGAGAAATCATTAAGTCATTTTATGAAAAATAGACCTCAGCAGGCGTTTGATAATCCAAACTTTGATGAAGCCGTTGTTGATTATAAAATTCAAA
>JAGXGJ010000065.1 GCA_024636875.1 Methylococcaceae bacterium
AAACCATTAATATAAGCATCAGCCTGCTCTGCGCCCCACCGCTTCATGGTGTAACGATAAATCTCATCGATTCTACAAGAAGCGGCATCAAGTACCAGAATCCGTGCCATCAATCGTGTGCGTCCTGATTACGCTTAATAACATCTGCAGCTGTTAGCGGTGCATAAGAGCTCTCCGGAGCAGAGAAAGCAAGCGCCAGCTCTGCCTTGAGTCGTTCAAATGCCTGCTGATCCATTCGCTCCTTGTCGCGCCTGATAAGAGCCCGGATATACTCACTAACATTTTCATAGGAACCGGCCTCCCCGACACTGGTCGCGACAAAATCGCTTAATTCACCGCTAAGTCGGATTGTCAATGTTGTCTGAGCCATTTTGAATATCCTCCTGTCCACATTCCGTATTCAATATACTCAATATTGATTACAGTGTCAAATTGAATCAGCCAATTGGATCAGGCTTCAGGCCTTGACACTTCTGCCAGCAATCGCTCCATCACCTTTCGCAGTTCTGTCCCCTGCTCTGCCCGTTCGCCTAACCTGCGTTCTGCCGCACTCATAGTAACAACATCGCGATTGAACCAACTAGCAACTTCGGTCAAAGTAGTCGCAGCCGTCTGTACTGCCAACCATGCCATAACAGCACGCGACAGTGCCAGTGATCGCCTTTGGCTTCGCGTCCCCAGGTCCGACATAATCGTGCTAAACTCTCGTAACACCAACTCTTGCAGAAACTCGACATTTATATGTGCCCACTGCCCACTGCCAACTGGTAGTTTCAGCTCACAGCCCACTGTCAACTATAGACCTATAACCAAAACAAAAGTTTTCACCACAGAGGCACTAAGAACACGGAGGAAACGAAATAAACGAAATTATTTCATTGATTTCCCCTCTGTGCCTCCGTGTGAGACAGACTTTAAAGACTTTGAATCAAAATCATCTCTCGCCCGTTCATTGCACTCACTAGAGATCGCAGAGGACGCGGAGAAAACAAAGTAACCATAATTCCCTGGTTTTAAGAACTTGAACTTCTTTGAGAACTCTGCGGGCTCTGCGAGAGACAGCCTGGCTATTGAACTGTCATCCCCGAATACCTCTATCAGGGATCCAGAATTTTGGTTTTAACTATAGATTCCGTTATGCCTTCATCGTAGACTTTGGAACTATCAGACTTGATCAGATTTTATCGGCGGTCAATTGTGCCTCAGATTTGTGCTGTTAACCAGAATGCAAAAGAATTTGAATCATCAGGATTGGTCAGATTGCATCGGTGCCCAACATTACTCTTTGGTTTAAAATCCAACAACAAAAGCCTACAGCGGATTTGACCCCTTATTTATCATTTTGGAAGAGGCTCCCCCCCTTGACTCTACACATCAACCATGGCAAAATACGTACATAAATACGTACAACCACGGAGGTGTAAAATGTCCAGAGTAACAGCAACAGATGCCCGTCGCGACTTTTTTGAAATCGTAAAAGGGGCAACAGAAAAACACGAAGTTTACCGCATCCAGCACCGGAATGGATCTGTCGTGCTTCTATCCGAAAATGATTACGACAACCTCGTGGAATCACTCGAACTGCTCTCTATCCCAGGGCTCCAGGAAAGTCTAAAAAAATCGGTCAAACAGGTCGAATGTGGTGAAACGGTCTCTCTCGAAGAGGCCTTCGGGGGCGACTAATGCCAGAGTTCGAGATCCGGTTGACCAAAGAAGCATTGAAAGACCTGAAAAAACACCCTCCCCGTCTAAAAATAAAGCTTAAAGAAATCCTGCAAAATCGTGTCGCTATCGATCCATATTCAGGGAAAAAACTTGCCGGGGATCTCAGTGGATTCTATTCCGTCCGCTTAAGTTATCAAGACAGAATCATCTATTCTATTGATGATGCAGAAGCTATTGTCTATATTCACCGAGTCAAAACGCATTACGGAGATTAGCATTTGAACTTCTCTGCGAACTCTGCGGGCTCTGCGAGAGACGCCCTTTGTGATTGGTTTGAAACAACAGACCTTGACCAACCTGCAGCAGCATATGTATGTGATTGCTCATCAGGCAGAATGCATGCACACGGTAACCGAATCGGCAGGTACCCTCCTGGAGAAGAAGAAAAAAACGAGAACGGTCTGCGTCATCTGAAAAGACAGGCTGACCTGCATTGCCTCGAAGGATTACATGGTACAGAGCTCCAGGATAATGGATACGTGGTTTACGTGACATGACTTGATAGTAGCAAAAGAAAGTAGACTGTAAAGGTAGGAAGCCTGACCCAAATTCCCTGCAAAAATTTCCCCTGCTAAAAAGTTGACCCTCAATACTAATTCAATTAGTATACATGTATAGCAAAGGAGGACAAAATGCTCGCACTACGCTTACCCGAAGAGATTGAACGCCGTCTGGAAGCACTGGCCAAGCGTTCAGGTCGTTCAAAATCATTTTATGCCCGCGAGGCAATACTTGAACATCTGGACGACCTTGAAGCAACATACCTCACCGATGAGATTCTCAAGCGAGTCGAAACCGGACAGGAACAAACGTTTACTCTCGATGAACTGGAGCAAGAACTTGGTCTGGCAGATTGAAATCACCAACACCGCAAAAAAACAGTTGGTCAAGCTTGATCGTCAGGTTCAAAGTGAAATTTTACGCTACCTGCGGGAAAGAATTTGTACAAACGAAGACCCACGCCGGTACGGAGCACCATTAAGAAGGGAGTTGACCGGACGTTGGAAGTATCGCGTTGGGGCATATCGTCTTATCTGCGAAATTCAGGACGAAAAGATCCTGGTCCTGGTTTTGATGGTCGGTCACAGAAGCAAGATCTACGAGAAAACCTGAAGGGTAGGAAGCCCGACCCAAAAGTCATGGTACAGAGCCCCAGGATAATGGATACGTGGTTTACGTGACATGGGATGATCATAACGTGTATATATCAACCGTCAAGGTAGGAAGTCTGACCCCGATACCTTCTGGGTTTGGTTTTAATCGACAGACCTTGACAGATTTTCACCGCGGCCAATAAAACCCTTTGTTTTGATTCTCTCTGCGTTCCCTGCGCCTCTGCGGTGAATGTTTTTAAATCAAAATCAGCTCTCGCCCGTTCGCACGCTCACTAGAGAACACAGAGACCGCTGAGAAACCACACTATCTAATTGTTTACGAATTTGAACTTCTCTGCGAACTCTGCGGGCTCTGCGAGAGACGCCCTTGATTTCGCTTCTGCCTCCAGCTTTGCATCATGAAGCAATAAAGCAAAAACGTCCCTATCCACCGGGATTAACGTTTCAAATGACGATAAACATCTTTACGATGCCCGACATGAACAACAAGAACAACCAGCTTGCCGCCATCGACCCGATAAATAATTCTGTAACCACCAACCCGCAGTCGATATAAATTGCTAACGTCACCGACAAGTTGTTTGCTGTTTGGTGGTGCCGGATTGTCAGATAGTGAAAGAATAGCTCGATCAATCCTGACCATTACGGCGCGATCTTTCTTGGCCAGCTTCAACAGAGTTTTTTCGGCTGCCGGGGTTAGCTCGATTGTATACGGCATAAATTACAGCCCTAGCTTTTCTCGTAGGCTCTGATAATTAATCCGCTCTTCACCTGCCTCAGCCAAAGCCTTGCGGGCCATATCGATATCAAGCTGATCTTCCAACATCTCCAGCAACTTCAAATCTTCGATTGAGACGATTGCGCCAACATCCTTGCCACGTTTAGTCAGCACAACACGCTCATGAGTATAGCGGGCACGATCTACGACTTCACTCAAATGGTCACGTGCATCTGAAACGCCAATTTTAGTCATAATTTCTACCTCCGGAAAACTTGTACCAATTGTACGTTTCGTACAACCCAATGTCAATCCCCATCTCCCATACAGCAAAGGGGTCAGCCAAGGGGTCAAGTCTGCCGTTGGCTTTTGACTAACAATAATTCTATTCTCTCAAGATCTTGCCGCAAGCCTGGATCAATATTTTTACGCGCCTTGATCCGTTCAACTGCACTGCTGACAGTGCTGTAGTTACTGAGACCAAAATATTCACCGATCACCGCCAGACTCATTCGACAGTAGCGACGGGTCAGATAAATTGCCACGTCACGTGGCACGTTCTCGACACCTCGACGAGATTGCAGCAAGGTCACTTCGTCCAGATCAAAATAGCTGCAGACCTGCCCAATAATCTCTGCCGGTGTCCGTGTCAATATTTGCGTTTCCGGAACCTCCTGTTGCAGGCCAAGGTGATAAAACTTGTTTTTGATCCATTCACTGAACGTGCCTCCCCCCATTAGCGAAGGAAGCTTCTTCATAGCATAGAAAGATGTGATCTCTTCCGGCTCGTCTTGCGTCACAAAATCAAGATATTTGGATCGACGGTGACGTGTGTCAGGCGATAACATTCCTAGCAAAAAGTCGCGATGCAACCAGTCCCAGCGCTTTGCCAATGAGTGATAACCGAGGTGGCTACTCCAGAGGTAATCATTCAGCCGGTCAACAAGTCCAGCGCGCAGTGGATTACGGTGGATATAACGCATGACTTCCAGCAAATGGCTATCACCCTCAACCAATACTGCTTTGTAGCGCCCGCGAAACAATTGGCCATCCGTGCCATGTGAACGATTGAAACGCTGAGTATAAACGCCGTTGATGTGACGCATACATCGAGAGATATTACCTTCTGGAGTCTGCACCAAGAGGTGGTAATGGTTCGGTAACAGACTATAAGCTGAAACCTTCAAGTTCCAAATTTGAGCCGTCTCTTTGACAATCTGCAAAAAGGCACCATAGTCTTCCTTAGTATGAAAGACATCTTCCCTTCTCCTGCCCCGGTTCATGACATGATACCAGGCGCCAGGATATTCTATACGCAGTGGTCGACTCATGATTTAATTGGTACCATACCTTCCACTAAAAGCCAACGGCAGACTTGACCCCTTTATGAACAATGTAAGACCTTTGTGCTTGATGGGATTTGTTAGGCATCATAAAACAATCAAACAACAACGTCCCTGTCTAGTCTTTTATTTTCCATTTAACCACCTCCGCTACAAAGAGCGGCGCCGAGACGAACATCCGTCGCCAGAGCCGCCGTGGTTCCTGTAACAAGCGGGGGAGCCACTCAAGACCGAGTTTTTGAAAAACGGGATGTGAGCGTTTCACCCGACCAGTGTAAAAATCAAAGACCGCACCAATGGCGCCGATGAACTTCACCTGCAACCGGTGCCGGTTTTGATGTATCCATTTCTCCTGCCTGGGGGCAGTCATTCCTACCCACAGGACGTCCGGTTTGGCGGTATTGATGGCGTCGATCATCGTATCGAGCTCTGTCGAGCTGAATTCCGCTTTGTAAGGCGGGGAGAAGGTGCCTGCCAGTCTCAGATTGGGATAATCGACGGCCATGCGCTGACGGATATCCTCAAGGACTTCATCTGTCGATCCGAGAAAGAAGATACTCCCCCTACCCTTTCGATTGAGACGCTCGTGCAAGCCATAGAAAATATCACTCCCCGTGATCCGCTCGTGGACAGGACAGCCAAGAAAGCGTGACGCCAGGACCACACCGGCACCGTCCGGCACCAGCCAGTCGGTGGCATGCAATGCCGCTGAAAAGGCCGGATCACCCTGAGCAATAACGTGGGAATGGGGGTTCAGACAGGCAAACCAGCGCGGTTCGGTCGTTGTGGCGATTGCTTCGGCAATGTCGTCACAACATTCGTTGCCGCTACCGGAAACCAGCGAGTAGTCAAGAAAATGCGCCTTGGACAATAATTTCATAAGTTTCTCAGTCCGACATTTCGTGTAATTGCTGCCTGATAAATATCCATTAAGCAGGCATAGTTAATATCTTCCGTATACAGGGTCTCAAACGATTGTCGTGCACCCGTCCCCAACTGTTCCAGCAAATCTGGAGTTTGCCAGGCATTGCGCACGGTTGACAGAAGTGATTGCGGATTGGCTGCCTCGAAGACCACGCCATTAAAGCCGTGTTTAACGATCGATGGCAAGGGCCCAATATTCGAAACAGCTGCCGGCGTACCAACGGCAAAGGCTTCACGCACAACCATCGGGAAACCTTCAAAACATTCAGAGGGGAGTAGTTGCAACCGGGCATGAGCAATCTGGTGGATCGTTTCGTCAGCCGGCAACTGGCCGAGGAAACGAATGGGAGAGCCAACTGTAGACTTCTCCAACACTCCTCGCAACGGACCATCGCCAATGATGCGCAGTTCCGGTGCATCCGGCCCCCAGGCAGTCCAGGCCTTGACGAGTGCCGCGACGCCCTTTTCTTCTGACAGCCGACCTGCGAAGACGGCATAGGTACCGCGCTCAAGCCAAGGGACGACGGTTGGTTTACCTGGGAAATAGTTGGGTTTAACATGAATCTTGTCACTGGGAAGACCGACCGCAACCAATGTGGTGCGCTGAAAATCTGTCAGAGCGATAAATGCATCCACCTCATGCTGCCAAGTTCCCAATCCTCGATGCAACGCCACATTGATGGCTAACGGCAGTGTGGCAATGCGGCTGTTACGATAACAGCCATGTTTTATTGATGGCCACACCGAACGTAAATCAAGGCAATCAGTGCAGACTTTACCATTGCGCATCGGGATGGCTGCTGGGCAGAGGAGACGATAATTATGCAGCGTCAAAACACGGGCGGCACTATGCCCGATAGCAGAAAAGATTGAGGGAGAAATAAGCGGAAAGGTGTTGTGCACATGGACAACATCAGACTTAAATTCTTCAACTTTCTTCTGAATGGCCCTCGCCATAAAGGGATTATATACTGTTGCCAGAGCTCCTTTCAGCGTACCGATACCGCCAGCCGATCTGATTTCGTCGCTATGCCGGGTAAACTCAGCAACCTCATGTCCATGCTGGATGAGCAGCTTTTTTTCGGTTGTAAAGACTTGATTTTCACCGGAGGGGGCAGACGAACCGTAGAAGTTGTGGACCAGTAATATCTTCATGCGGTCGGCCCATTCGCAGCAGTCAATTTCTGGCGGTAGACGCGATCAACTGCAGCTGCTTTCTTCTCCCAAGAAAACGCTGAGGAACGAAGGACGGCACCACATGCAAGGTGATGGCGAAGTTCCTCATCCCCAATCATGACTTCCACTGCCTTTGCCAGCCCCTCAATAACCTGGGTAGGGTTATTCACCGGTACTTTTATGCCGCAGCTTGTATCGACAACTGAACTGAATCCGCAGTGATCTAGACAGATGATCGGCAAACCGAGCGCCAGCGCTTCAATAGTAACTGTCGAGGTAAGGTCGCGCAAACTGGTGATCACCATGACATGAGCAGACGCCATGATATTCATGGCCGCATCACGCTCAAGCCACCCGTGGAAATGGCAGCGGTTGGCAATCCCAAGCTGTTTACTCATCTGCTTCCAGGTTTCCGTGCGTTCACCTTTTCCAAGTATATGCAGATCCCAATCCAAATCAGCAGATAAACGCACCAGCGCATGAAGTGCAAAATTGAGCGCTTTCCCTGGTGTATGTAATCCTGTCCAGATAATCCGCAATGGTTCACCGGATTTGCGTCGCAATGGCTCTGATGTCTCAATCGGAGGTAAGCCAACTTCACAAATCAAGGTACTGGAAGAATTCCAAAATAGCAAGGCACCTGCCTGGTTATCAGGAGTGGCACATATAAGCCCATTCCCGGCTGCTTTGGCGGCGAGGCGTGGCCGTTTCTGAAAATTCATTTGCAGCAAATTGTAAATATTGTAGCCAAGGTAATAAAGCGCCCCGTAACAGCCGACCGAGGTCAGAAATCGCCAAGGGAAAATACCCATACCTCCCACCGGCCCCCAAACAAACGGAACGCCTAGTTGCCACAGGTAACCCGGTTCGCGAAAACCAACCATGGTGAGTTGGTGGACAATGTCGAAGCGAACCTCACGATGCAGATCCTTCGCTAATTTTAAGGATTCCCGATGCCACAGACGGTAATAGTAATAATAGGAAGGTGGCCAAATTTTACGTAACAAACGGTTGCGATTTTTTTGCAGGAAAATAAAGTGAATGGAAGAACAAGTTTCCGGATTCTCCGCCTGAAATCGTTCGATATCTGCGCGAAACTTTTCTTCCTCAACAATCACCCACAGGTCATGCAGTCTTGACAGAGCCGAAACAAAGCCCCATCCAACTGCAGCTTCGGATCCCTTGTAAGGACTGCAGGCATACGCCGAAACCAGAATCTTGAGGCGGCCGTTCATATGGTCTCCAAATCAAGCGTCATCAGCATCTGCCCGTAAAACGGTTCAATGGTGATCCGGTTGAGACACCAAAGCACAAAATGGCAGGTTACATCAAGGTGCTCCAGCCCTGAAACGGAAGCTAACTGTCTGGCAAAATCAATACATTGCCCGACAACAGCAGACGGATCAGGCAGCTTTTGAATACGCAACGCCGGTGCTGCGACATAATAGAAACAGTCCCAGAAGGCTGGCATATCAGGACAACTTTCCTCCCAGTCATACACAAATAGCCCCTTACTGCTCCAAGACATATTCCACGGGGCAAAATCTCCGTGACCACGATGTTCACGAATGCTGATCCCTTGATAAGCGCGACTCACGAGCCATTTTTTTATCGGTGCTGGAATAGAATCCACATCTATTTCTGATTCCAGATATTCATTCAGAAGTCGTTCACAATGATCAATACAGGAAAGACCGGAAAGAAATTCAAGAATACTTGGCTGCAATGTTTCTGTTTTTCTGGGTATCCGCGCACGATATTCCTGATAGAGGGTGATGCCATGCTGATTATCAACGACCCCTTGGAGTAAAGGCACATTGGCGTAAAGCGGTGTTTCATGGATGGCAGAAAGCGCAAGGTGTTCATTGAGAAGCGCTTGGCGCGCCAAGGAAGATGAACCGAATTTCAGGATGGTTTCTGGCGGGCCCTCCCCGAGGAGCAAAATCACAGTCTTGCGGTTGTCATTCGGGGTGCCGAGATAAAGGGCATAATCCAGCACATGCGGAGCAATCTGCACCGGGATTTCTGCGTGAAGCGCACCAACAGGCAAGGTATTAGGTGCCTTGCTTGCAATCAACAACACACGGCGGCGCAGAGGCGCATATATACCAATAAAAGCCAACAATCGTGCAAGCTGAACGCCCAATTGTGCAACGCGTCGACCGGGGCAATGAAGCGTTAGTCCTTGTACTGCGTGGTTACGTGAACTGAGCGGGACAACTACACGAGGGTTGGCAGTCGGCAGTAGGCCATATTCGCGAATATCAGCAAATGATGATTTTTTTAAAACGCCCCGCCAGCGGCTAATCTTAGAACCGCTACCAACGACACAGAGCGTATTTATATTTTCAACTAAGTTGTCGAGGAGCATTGCTGTCGCACTCTGTGAATCAGCATTGAGGAGCCAGTACTCGGCGCATTCGGGACTATTGGTGACTATAGCGGGGAACAGACTGTCTCTCCAGAGATTTGTTTCCTCTTCATCAAAGCCGAGTAAGCAAATATTTCGATTAGCTTGTAACGGCAAAAGCCATCGCCAACCGAAACGGTAGTCAAATAATGAAGCGGTTTTTTGTCCTTTGTTATCCAAATGCATTCACTTACCGGCATTGATAGCGCAATAGTCGGAAATAGCCTGAAGAACCTGATCTCGCGCCTCTTCAATCTTCCCTTCGGTAGATATCAGAATCGCCCGAGGTTCGTTTGCAGCAAATGCTTTAAGCGCTTCAACCTGTCGCGTAACTTCATCTATTGGCAATTCCATTTTGCGAGCAGCAATCACTTCCGGATTGCCATGAAGACAAAATATTATGTCTGGCTTCGGAGCAAGGCGGGTAAACCAGCGTATTAAGCTTACTGGAAGTTTAATTCGAAACCGTTGTGGATCAAGAGCAATATCATAGGCATAACGATCAAAAATGACTACTGTTGGTTGTTTGGCAATTTTGGTGCGAATTTTGATCCAGTAACCAAGAATGTAATCCAGAGTCAGATATATCAAACGAAATAAAGAACCCAAGAACCCCGAAGGCTTGGAGCCGTGCGGGTCGAGTACAGGTCCAGTTGCAACCTCTTTTTTTCCTTTAAAGCGCGCTAAAGGCGGCAACCAGGTAGGACGCAAATGCTGAACCACCGTGGCGTTGTGGGTCGCGTGGTCCAGCACCGGCTTGATGGCATTAATGATCGTAGACTTGCCCGCACCATCAACACCAAGAATGGTAATAACCTTGCCCGAAGGTTTGATATAGCGACGTATCTTAGACATCTCATTGGCAACAATGCCACGAAAAAAAATACCGGTACGATTGGTAAAAGTATGTCGAAGAAAATCTTTCCGCAGTTGCCGGCATATTAAGGCCCTTGCATCTGTAGTGGCATCGGTTAAAATAATCGCCTTCAACTTCTTAATTGATGTATCGCCCATGGGTGCAAGCAATGTCTTTATGGTCACCCAGTCTTGCTCTATTGCTTGCCGGGCTGCCAATGCGTAACGCTCAGGAAAAGTGCCATTATTGAGAGCCTCTTTAAGCACCCCAAGTACGCCAGCAAAGCCATCCTTTAGGACCACGATACTGCGATAGTTATGAACCGGCCATGGCTGGCAATCATTCATTTGTCGCTGTCCCTTGTAAAAGAGACCGACATTGACATCTATGCATTGTCCCCACCAAGTACTTGGTGTTTCAGGGTTACAGCCGAAAGCATAAATTTTAAAGAAACCAATCGTCTCTGAAAGCCCAAGACAAATGCCTCCGGCTTTTTGGATAGAATCCTGAATTGCCTCTTTTGTCCGAAATTCGTCTTGTGACCTGACAATAATATCAAGATCGCTTCCCCCGGCGCTGTAGGGAAGTGTTTCATGATTACGCATGACAGCATAATGGATCCCTGAAGAGTTCAATTTATTAAACAGGCAGGTTAGAAAGAATATTTCTGCTGACGAGGGCAGTTTTTTTTTATCCATTAAAGGCATCATATGGCAACCGCCCCTTTTTAAGTGATATATTCACAGCTGAGAGAAAACCATCCACCGATTTATTGAAGGATGTGGTCATCAGTGACGGTCGCGATTGGGCAAGGTCTGAAATTGATAATGGAGCTATTCGCTGCAGAAAGTTTAAGATAGCGGATCTCAGCTCGGTAGAGTTAGAAGCATCCACCACCGTTCCGTTGACTCCCTCTTGAATAAGCGCACTCGCTCCAGCTTTATTTGAACACACTACAGGCATACCAGACAGCAGCGCCTCGTTAACAACCGCCCCGAAGCGCTCGAATTCGCTGGCCAGTACAAATAGCCCCCCCAAGCAATACCAGGCGTAGAGTTGTTCCCCTTCGACCCGCCCGGCAAAGATGACATGATCTGCCACTCCCAACTCCTCGGCAAGTTCCTGAAGACGCTCGCGCTGCGGGCCGTCGCCAACCAGCACCATGCATATATCAGCAAAAGAATCATATAACTGACTGAATGCATGTAGCAAGCGGTCTATCCTCTTTTCCGTCACCAAACGGCCAACGAACAAAAGGATTCGCTTGCCTTCCAGTTGATGTATCCCAATTAGTTTTCTAGCGGCAGGTTTCGCTCGTGCGATGGAATCACAAAAGATGGTTTCTTCATGGAGAATTGGACAAATCCCCAAAGGCAGCATGGCGTTGAAACGGGATTGGTAAAGTAAAACTGCCTCTTGGTTAAGACAAATAAGACCATCTATCCGAGGAAAAATAAAACGTCTTAGCAGACGACGGACTAAAGTATCGCAAGAGATTGACTCCGGGTTGTCATCAGTCCATACCACATGTCTAAAGGAATTATTTCGAAACAGACGTTGTATGGCGACAGCAACAGTAACAGGTGAAAACTCATGCGTCACTACAACATCTGGTTTAAATCGTGCTATCTCAGCCCTGATACCAAACCGTAGTGTCCGTTTCAGCAAGGTAATGCCCCGGGTCAGGTATACATGATCAGCTGTTAACTGTGCTACTAGCGTAGCCTGATCAAATTTCTGGTTTAGAAGATTTTGCCGTAAAAATATCAATTTCAAATGACACCGTTCGGCGAGAGCATTGAAGAGATGTAATCGGTATGGCGGGAGTGCCGGGTGAATAATGAGTAATCTGCTTTTTTCGGTGCTAGCGTTTGGCATAAAAGACCTTGCGTTGAGAAATCTAAAGCTTTTGTTTCAAAAGGATTTCTGGCGATATAACGATTACGAGTAAGGTAATCCAGAGGATGTTTCGTGCCGAGAAAAAAGTGACTTCGGTCAAGTTATAGAACATTGATGCAAAGATGAATGGCAGAAAACAGGTTAAAAAAGATATCTGTAAATCCGATGTTCTTCCAAGCCGGCGAAACCATCTGAGTAAAAGTATCATTAATAAGAAAAGTGATAATAGCCCACCACGAACGGCCAGATCGAGAAAACCGTTGTGGTAGGAAGAATGTACCATGCCGGAGATTTCATTCGCATTTGCGTTGGAGTCAAATCCGTAGCCAAGAAGAGGTGCATTTGCAATGAGATCAAAAGCTGATAGCCAGATGGCCTCCCTTCCGGAAATATTATTTGATCGACCTACTAATGCAGACCAATTTGACAACCCAGTTGTGAGAGCCAGTAGGACCATTACGGCTACCACGATAAATGCCAAACTTAGCCAGCCTGATCTTATTCTGCGATTTTGTCTGTTTTGGAAATACGATTTTAATATATAGGTGCTACCCAGTGCCACCAGTGAACTAATAATCGAAGTCATGCTCTGTGTACCGACTAAAATAAATGCCGCTAAAATGAAAAACAAAAGATGAATTTTGAACATTTTTTTTCTTGTAAAACCCAGAACCGCACCATTAGCCCACAGCGCAATAAAGCCAATACTGCCAAGAGTGTTGGCATTTGTTGTCAGTCCGCACCAGCGACCATCCAGTTGAATGGCAAAAGACGGTATATAAAAAACCGCGATAGCGTGTAAGGCAAGATTTAAACCGAGGACTAGGCCCAAATGTGTCAACAATATCTTCGGGTACTGGCGATAGCGATATGCCGCAGCATAAGCAATGGCAAACACCCCGGAGTTATGTACAATATTAACGACAATTTTTGCAGGGTAGGATGACCAGATAAGGCTCACAATCATAAACACAATAATGAGAAGAAATGGCCAAAACCGCAGGAGCATTTCTGCTCGGAGGAACCGCCAGACCATACTGACAGACAGGAGATAAAGCCCACCCCAAAACAGGGCAAGGACAATGGTGTTCTCATACCCCATTGATGTTGCGCGAGTGTGCGTGCTTAAGTCAATAGTTTCGGCCCAACGTACACCCTGTACCTGAAGGTCACCGGCAATAGGCAAACCCTGAATAAACGCCGCCAGCAAAAAAGGCAGCGACCACCAAAACGATGGCAAAACGGCATCTGCCTTTTCAGTTGAAGGCTGAATAGGCGACCGAATCTTGTGATCAACTGCCATATTATTTATATCTGTCGGCACGATACTCTTCGTATACTTTTCTGCTGAACAAACCACTTAGTTGCCCTACAGTTGCCATGATCCTTACAGTAACGCGGACATACGATGGATACGATATAAGCCTCACAAATGGTACAGCAATTATCCCTCCAACCAAATGCAAGAACTTTTTTGCAAACCAAACAACCTTCTTCCTATAATGGTAGCGACTTACAAATACACGCACAAACGATTGCCCGCTACGGAAACCTCGTCGCCGAAGCCATTTTAGAGTTAACCTGCTTGTCGGGACGTGTTCGGTCACTACTGCCTCATCACACCAAATCAACCTTCTGTCAGTATGATGCATCCGGTAAAAAAAATCAGCATCTTCTCCACCGCTTAAACCATAAGCCGGATCAAAACTCAGTGGTGGTTGGCCGAGAGCAGATCGACGGACGAGGACATTATTAGTAGCCCCATGTTCCAAAAGTGACCCTGTTGCACGTTGTAACCGACAAAAAGACGGTTGCACTCTAGCCCAATCGGGTGCATCTGCAGGGAGAAGGCCCTCCACCGGCCCAAAAACTGCGTCAGCATCATACTTTAGCATCGCAGCGATTAAAGTAGTCAACCAATTTGGTGGAACGGTTTCGTCATCATCTACGAAAGCAAAAAAGGCACTTTGAACATGACTCAATGCGCGGTTACGCGCCAGAGCGATGTTCTGAACCGGTTCAACATCGTAGACGACTTCAAACGGCGCGGATTGTTGAAAGGTCACTACTGTGGCACGAGCAGTTTCTTTTCGGTCATTATCAATCACAACAACACGGATTTGCAACCCTTCTGAATCCAGCTGCGTCAGAGAGTGAAGTGTATCGGCAAGCAATTCCGGGCGTTTATAGGTTGCCAAGCAAACATCAATTAATGTTTTTTCGTTCATTCCAGATAAACCTCCACAACATGAGTGCTAAAAGAAGTTCCCCTATGCCAGTCCCAAGAATTGCCCCTGGCACGCCATATAATTTCATAAGGACAACAGCGGAAACAACTGTAGCCACCGCACTTAATGTGTTTGCCAGCATCAATACCCGAAAATTTTTCATGACTTGAATTATGGTGCCCGCACCATCCCGAAGTAATTGAAGGAGGAGTACAATCGACCAGGTAATGATGATTGGCCGTAAATTCTGAAATCTGTCACCGAGGATAAAAGGGACCAGGCGATCTGCTGAGGCAATAATGGTGGCCGCATACACCACCGCAGCAACTAGTAAGCCTGACGTAATAAAAAATCCAGTCCGGATCATTTTTTTCCGATCATGTAGCCGCAAATCGGCAAGTCTGGGCATGGTCACCTGGTTGATCGCCGGGACCAACATCGAAAAGGGTGTAATCAACATGCGGGCGGCATTCGCATATCCAACCCCAGCAGGTCCGAGGAAAATTGCGGCTACATAAGTGTACGCCTGTGATTGCATCCACGTGACGGAAACACCTCCGATGGCCCAACGCCCACCACGCCATGCCTCTTGCGCATCTTCCACCATACGACACAGTCGAACGCCCCGTAGTGGTAATTTCGCAAAAAAATATCCGATAACGGCGCCGGACAGGTTACTCACCGAATAAAACCAGAGCGCCCTTTCCGAAGTAAATTTATCAGGGGAAAGGTATTGCAGCAGTAATAGCACAACCAGGGTAAAAGCCACCGCAATGTTCACCACCAGTGCCCAAATCTCCTTTCTTGCTGTGTAGGAATGGCGTACGAAAAAATCCTTGAGTAAATAAGCGACGGAAGCGGCTGCAATCGGCAACCCTAATCCTGAATATTTGGCCAGCCATGCAGACCAAGGCCCCCCTGCAATAAATGCAACCAATGCGAATACCACGGTAAGGAGGCAGAATAATAAGAGTGCGGTGAGCATGCGTGCTGCATAAGGCCGACGATCCTCTATCACCTTGTCAGGCGTATGCACAACCATCTGAGTCAAAAACAAGGCATTCCCGATGCCTGAATAAAACAGGCTAATAGCGATACCGATACCGTAAATACCGAACTCTGCGGGCCCGAGGGCACGCACCAGATAAAGACCCATCGCAAAGTTGGTACCGCTGCTTACCACCTGATTAAGCGTGCTGGTAGACAACGCTTTTGCAATCCGCTTTACTCGATTACGGAAGAGGAAGGGAGTTTGGGGGAATAAGTTCAAGTTGAATGGGCAACCTCTAGGCTTGAATGAAAACTAATGCTAGCATTGTAGTTAGAGTAATTCCGGGGTCAGTGGTGTGATTGTTTCCAGCGTCAACAGCGGACCCATCTAACAGCTCGAGTAAATACCACGTAACGGGAAATTTTGTCGCAATAAATCGTGATAATTCTCGTTTGCGCCACGCGAACAAAGAACATACATACACATAGCCGAAAGCTTTGCCCGTCTTTTTGAATTGGGCCATTTCCGTGCCGTTGTCAAATCTCATCATACAATAAAGTAAGGGCAACACTGTCGTTATTTCAACGGCAATGGCGTCATTGGCCGCATAAACAGCTTTGTCGGCTGGCGATTCCGAAACTCTCAGAAAACCCCTGCTACTTCTTTTCTTTTAACCACCCCTCTGGGAGGGTGCACGATGAAATTGGAGTTGCACCCACTGATTCGTGACCAATCGGGCATTACACGTTGATTATCAGAAAATTGATGATAGTACAACGGCCTATGGGATGGTTACCACCACGCAGGAAGACCCCACACTTTCTCGCCAGGCACTTTCGCGATAGTTCGTCGCCCTTGCCTTTACCCTGAAGTAATACGTGCCGTCTGTCAGGCTATTAAATTTATAAATGGTGCCTGTGGCAGCGTAGGCGTAAGTGGTTCCAGAATCGAAAGTCGACGTGGTC
>JAGXGJ010000066.1 GCA_024636875.1 Methylococcaceae bacterium
CCAAAAAAAATGGACGCATCGAACGCCTGCCATGGCAATGGGATTGACTCAAGAGGCATTAACTTGGAGATTCTTATTCGTGATACCTATTCCGGTAACCCGTTGATAAAAATCAACCTGCATTGATTTGTAGGGGCTACCCGTTTTTTTGACTGTTTTATTGGAACACATAAACTTTCTCAGTCCTCATTTAATATCAAAGTCTTGCTGCCAATTTAATGACCAAACAGACGGTACGAAAGGATTACGTTTTTTTCAGCACCTACGACACGGCCTTCGGAAATGAACATATACGGGCGATCGGGATTGTGAATAATTTTTACATCACGGAAAATCCTGAATCAAAAAAAACCAGCGAGTAACTTTCATTGTCCGGCAAAGCGATTTGGACCATCCTATGACAGGTGGTAGTCTGGACGGCTGGTAAACAGGAGAATCACATAAACATCATCGATTTTGCCCTAGACACTCATACCGGATGGGTGCGTGAATTAAACGAGGACAGCCATCTCGCTTTGCCTAAGCTCGGCTTGTGGGTCATAGCCGATGGCATGGGCGGGCACGAAGCGGGAGAAGTGGCAAGCGGGATAGCGATTCGGGAAATAGCGAGTAGCATCGAGCAAGGCATGCCGCTAGCCAAGTCCATCGAGACAGCCCACCGTGCGATACAAACCGCAGCCCTGCAAGGCGAGGGAGCTCTGAATATGGGCTCGACCGTGGTCGCTGCGAAACTGGATGGCCTGCGTTATGAAATCGCCTGGGTGGGCGATAGTCGCGCTTATCTGTGGAACGGCAAGCTGCATCAGCTCACTACAGACCATTCTTATGTCCAGCTGCTTCTGAATGCTGGCCTGATTACCGAGAGCGAGATTCCGGAGCATCCCTCTCGCAATTTGATTTCCCAGGCGCTGGGCACAGGTGGAGCGGACAAAGCAAATATCAAGGTCGACCTCGTATCGGGTGAACTGGGCGAGAGCGATACCCTGCTGCTTTGCTCCGATGGACTGAGCGGGGAAGTAACTGACGACCGCATCGCAACTATCCTGTCCGAAACTACCGGCAATCAAGCCAGAGTGGATCGCCTCATCGCAGCCGCATTGGATCCCGGGGGTAAG
Organism: Methylococcaceae bacterium; assembly: GCA_024636875.1. Lineage (GTDB taxonomy): Bacteria > Pseudomonadota > Gammaproteobacteria > Methylococcales > Methylomonadaceae > JAGXGJ01. The sequence goes on from JAGXGJ010000066.1 coordinate 1,116, forward strand.
GATAATGTAACGGTGATTGTAATTAGTTCCATGGTTATCTAAAAACTCATGGGAATTAGCTGCTCGCGCTCCACCAGCTTGAATAATCCACCTAGATTTGTCCATCGTATTGTGTGATTGAGTTGTATTATTCCCTGCACCAAGTTGGATTTGATCAGTTCATCCGGCTTTGCGCAAAAACTTCAGCCTATTTTGCTGCTCTATAAATATAGGAGCCAAAGTTGGTAAAGCGACCTTTGTAATACCCTCACCCTAACCCTCTCCCAAAGGGAGAGGGGACTTTGTGTCGCTTTACCAACGTCGGACTCTATAACATCTACGATTCCGTTAATTCCTGGCACTATAATCACGTCTAATCATTGTATGTTGATTTATAATGTGTACTATTGCAGCCTGCATAAGAAATGTAATTATTTTTGTTAAACAAAAACCGGGAGAAAATATGAAATTAATAACAGCAATCATAAAGCCTTTCAAAATGGATGATGTAAGGGAAGCATTATCTGAAATAGGCGTTGCAGGCGTCACTGCAACCGAAGTCAAGGGTTTTGGGCGCCAGAAAGGTCATACAGAGTTGTATAGAGGCGCCGAGTATGTGGTTGACTTTTTACCTAAAGTCAAGTTGGAAATTGCTGTTGCTGATGATATGGTTGAAAAGGCGGTTGGCACTATTGTTAAAGCGGCCAATACCGGGAAAATTGGCGATGGCAAAATATTTGTCTCTGATCTGGAGCAGGTTATTCGCATTAGAACGGGTGAAACCGGAGAGGATGCCATCTAGTGCAGTACCTGTTTATTATTGATGATTGGGCTATCAATGATATTTATAAATATATTAAAACATATGTCTACGACTAGCGAAAATAGGTGCTGCATCACGTGCTTCAGGAAAGAAAGATGCCTTTTACCTTAAATAAAAAGCTGCTGGCATCAGGCTTGCTGTTACTTCCCAAACTGGCTGCAGCGGAACCATTAAATCAGGCCAACACGGCCTGGATTTTAACTTCTACTTGGTAAATCCAGCGTATTGGGTATTGTTACCGGTATGGTAGCAGGTATGAATCAGGTTAGTATCCAGACTTTGGCTATTGTGGTGATTGCTTCCTGGAGCACTTTCTTCAGTTTTCTGATTTTAAAGGGACTGGAAAAATGGATAGACCTGCGGGTGACATCTGTTGAAGAGGTGCAAGGCCTGGACACGGTTCTGCATGAAGAGACTGGCTATTCTGATTTATAATAGTTATAAAGGATTGCCAGCGTGAAAAAGGCGGCCCTGGAAGTCGCCTTTTTTATTTTGAATAATGGCAGGTTGATAAAATCTCATTGAGGACTTATGGACATTCGACACATAGTATCCAAAATTAAAAAGCCATTTTTTATAGTGGGCGGTCTTTTGGTTGTTTATGTCGTGGTCGGCGTTTTTATCGTTCCGGCCGTATTAAAGTCGAAAATACCTGAAATTATTGAACAGGAAACAGGGAGAAAGGCCTTGATTTCAAAAATTCAGGTTCAACCATTTCCCTTGTCCATAAGCCTGCAGGGGTTTGAGATTAAGGAGCATAATGGCCAAGCATTTGCCGCGTTTGATGTTTTTTATATCAAAATGGGCTTATTTCAATCAATAAAACAGTTGTCGCTGGCTTTTGATAAGGTTTCGCTAAAAAAACCTTTTGTCCATATCGCCAGACAAAAAAACGGGACTTTCAATTTCCAGGATTTGTTTAAGGCCAAAGCTGCTGAAAAGGAGGAAAAGAAGCAACTATTCCCTGTAACTATCAAAAACCTGTCACTATCAGAAGGAAAACTGGTATGGGAAGATGCCAGTTCTGGTAAACCTGTAAGAGAAGATGTTTTTCCGGTAAATCTTGATATTGAAAACTTCACTACTCATGCTGACAAGCAAGCCCGTTTGGGTTTGTCCCTGGCGCTGAAGTCGGGTGGGCAATTGGACTGGAAAGGTGTTGCCAGCATGAAGCCATTGTCATCAGAGGGCCATATCAAGTTTGATAAGGTAAGACTGGAAACTATTTCGGCATTGGCTCTACCTGACTCAATGCTTTTTCATGTAAAGGGCTTTGAACTGCTTGATGCCGACTATCAAGCCAGTTATAACGAAAATAGCTTGAAATTTACCGTCAACAAGGGCGGCTTCGAAATTCATGATTTTCAGCTTTTAGAAAAAGGCAAGGATAAGGCTCTGATTAAAATGCCTGTTTTAGCATTGCGGGGAATCGACTTTAATCTTGACAAGCAAGCCATCCTGATTGAGTCTATCTCAGCAGATAATGCCGATTTCCGGGCCTGGTTGAATGCTCAGGGTGCTATAAATTATCAGACTTTATTCCCTGTTTCTAAAGCCGGTAGCAGCAGCGCCAAGAAAACGGCTGCTAACACCGTTGAACCCAAAAATACACCGTGGAAAATCAAGGTCAACTCCGTTGCATTAAATAATTTCGGGCTGAATTTTGAAGATCAAACCCTGCAAAATCCGGTTGCCATGGAGCTTAAGCCCATCAATTTCAAGTTGAGCAATTATACGAATGAAACCGGCGCCAGTGTGCCTTTTCAGATGAATGCCGACGTCAATAAGACCGGATCAATAAAGCTGTCCGGTGAGACCGTCATTCAGCCTTTTTCTGCCAAAGCAGCCATTGATGTCAAGAACATCGCCCTGGAAAAATTTCAGGCTTATCTGACCAAGTTTGCAAGCCTTGAGATTGTTGACGGCAAGTTAGCTATTGACGGCAATGCTGTTGTCGCCACATTGAAGAAAAATCAGCTGGATGTGACTTTTAAAGGCAATACCGGGATTGAAAATTTATTAATCCGGGACCCGAGGCTTAAGGAAAAAGACAAGGGGAAAGTTCTGGCTAAAATCCCTGTTTTTACAGTGCAAGGAATCGATTTTAATCTTGGCAGTCAGGAACTGGCGCTGGGCACTGTTTCAGCGAATAATGCCGAATTTGACGCATGGCTGAATCCCGAAGGTGTCATCAATTATCAATCCTTGCTGCCGGCCACTAAAGTTGAAGGAAACAACGCCAATGAACCTGTAGCCAAAAGCGTCGAAGCTAAAGAATCACCGTGGAATATTAAAGTTAACAACATTGTCTTCAGTAATTTTGGCCTGAATTTTGAAGATCAGACGCTGAAAAAGCCTGTTGTCATGAATCTTAAACCCATTAATTTCAAGCTGGCAAACTATAGCAATAAAAAAGGGGCGAGGCTGCCGGTTCAACTCAGTGCCGGTATGAATAAGACCGGCTTGATAGCACTTAAAGGCGATATTGTTATCGAACCCCTTGCGGCCGAGTTAGACATTGACGTCAAAAAAATCGGCCTGGAACAATTTCAACCTTATTTCGATAAATTTGTGCGCCTGGATTTTATAGACGGGGCATTGCATATTGATGGCAAGGTATCTGTCGCCAGACAAGCCCAGGATAAACTGGATGTAAAATTTAAGGGCAATACCGGTATAGCCAGTTTATTAACCCGCGATCAAACGCTTCATAAGGATTTGGTAAAATGGGAAAACTTGAGCTTTAAAGATGTTGCGATTGATTTATTGGCGAATCGTTATACCGCATCTGCACTGGTTATCGATAAGCCTTATGCCAGGGTGACTATCCGAGAAGACAAAACCGTTAACTTTAAAGACATTGTTATTAGCGATAAAAGCAAGCCTGGGGCGCGCGCCAAACCGGCACAAAACAAAGCAGCCAAGCCTGACAAACCTTATTTTAAATTAGGTAAAATTCTGATAAAGAATGGTTCTTCCGATTTTTCCGATCTTTCATTAATTATGCCATTTGCGGCACAAATTGAAAGCCTGGATGGCGGTGCAAACGACATCTCCTCAGATAAAAATTCAGTAATGACTGTTGGTTTGTGGGGGAATGCCTACGATTTAGCCCCGGTTGATATCAAGGGAAAAATCAGTCCCTATCTGGGCGATTACTATGTAGAAATAAATTTTAATGGCCTGCCGATGCCGCTGATATCACCTTATATGGTGCAATTTGCCGGCTATACAGTTGAAAAAGGCAAAATAACGCTGGGGCTAAAATATAACGTTGAAAACAAAAAATTGACAGCGTCCAACAGTATATTCATTGATCAGCTCGAGTTGGGCGAGAAAGTTGATAACCCCAAAGCTGTTTCATTGCCGCTTAAACTGGCAGTGGCGCTGCTGAAAGATTCGTCAGGTAAAATAAAAATAAATGTTCCCATTACCGGCAGCCTGGATGATCCTGAATTCAGTATAGGGGCTATTGTTACCGATGCGTTGTTGAATGTACTAGGCAAAGTAGTCACTTCGCCTTTTAAAGCGCTAGGCTCGTTGATAGGCAGTGGCAAAGACCTGAGTACTATTGAGTTTACTGCAGGTAATTCATACCTGAGACAACAGCAACGCGTGAAACTTGATGCCTTGTCCAAAGCACTCAAGGAGCGTCCGGAACTGAATATAGACATCAAGGGCGCGGCATTTCAGGAGCAGGATTGGCCGGTGATTAGAGAAGACGCATTATATGAGCAGCTTAAAAAACGCAGGGCCGCCGAGATCAATAAAGAGGCAGAAAAAAAAATACGCGATGAATATGTCAAACTTTCTGATGATGACTATAAGCGATTATTAGCGGATATGTTTATTGAAAAGTTTCCGCTGCTGGCAGAAAGATCGTTTTTTGGTACGCCAAAATTAATTAATCCTGAAGCGGGTGATTTTTATAAAATCGCCAAACAAAAGCTTTTTACAATTATCAAGCCTGAAGAGGATCGGCTTAAAGTGCTCGCTTCAGCGCGTGCGCAAACAATAGCTAAATATTTGGTTCAGAAGGGGGGTGTGTCACGTGAAAGGATATATATTCTTGATACAGTAATTGATCCTCAAAGAGACAATAAAGAGATTGTCAGTACATTGTCGCTGAATGCAAATTAAGACGATTTCCTGCGAAGAATCTACCCAACTTACTGGTCTTTATTTAAAAATCACCTGATGCTTTTGCGGTTCCGGCATTTAAACATGCTCGCCAGCGATATCCCGGTTAATAAAGTCGATGATTTGCTGTTCATCGGTAAAATTCCCATAAGCGAGTATCAATTTTACATAGGCGGCTTCAATCGACATATTCCAGATCATTTCAGCTCCCTGTTCTGTCAATATCCTGGCGCTCTGGTAAACATCGGTCGTTTTAATTGCCGGTGCCAGATAAACCTTGATGTTTCGCTCGCCGCAGCGTTTTATAAATCCAGATAAAGAATATTGATTGCCCCATTGCGCCGTTGCGCAGGCGGTACCCGAATGATATAAATCATGCAATACAGCATCAATATTCTCCAGATTAAAATGAGTATAATCCAGCCCTGGATAGGGTTTTATCATTAAAATCCGCCCAGAAAAATCGGCTTTTAATGGGGGCATGTGTGTTTGTATTCCATCACCCCGGCCCTCTCGCAAAGAGAGAAGGGGGCTTTTTGCGGGTGGATTTGTTAGCGTAAATTGCGCATTTTCAAACTGCATATAACTGCTACCCTGAACACTGAAAAAATCACCGCTTAACTGTAAAGAACAGGCGAGGCGAGAACCCCTATGCACCTGAGTAGATTGGTGTTGATTACGATAAGGTACAAACACACCTGTCTGATTTTTTTGCAGGATAAATTCAACTGCACAGATAAAGTTTTCAAGCCCGTTCGCCCTGGGATCATCCAGCGGATAATTACTGGAAACCAGCAGCATGGGGATTTTAAGCGTATTAAAATAAAAACTTAAGGCGGCTGCTGTATAGGCCAGCGTATCAGTGCCGTGAGTAATGATGATGCCGTCAAACTGACCGGGCTGCTCTACTTCTATCGCGGCAATCAGTGTTTGCCAGGCACAGGTTGCAAGGTTTTCACTCAGGATTTCCAGGGGCTGGATAGTGCTAAACCGGATTTGTTGATAATGTGGGTAATGTTGTTGAAACTGCTGAATCAATTTGAAACCAGCTGCGCCGGAGGTATTGATTGTTCCTTCAGATACTGCAGAACCAATAGTTCCGCCAGTAAACACAAGTAAAATATTTTTCATAGTATGATGTGCAAGCTCATTCATTATTAATTAAAGAGTGTAAACGTAAGCTTTTTATTAAAATCAGTATAGAAAATGAATATATCAATTATCGTCGCAATGGCGAGTAATCGGGTCATCGGCAACAATAATGTTATGCCCTGGCATTTGTCTGCCGATCTAAAAAGATTTAAACAAATTACGATGGGCTCACCCATTTTGATGGGCAGAAAAACATTTGAATCTATAGGCAGACCTTTGCCTGGACGCACCAATATTATTCTCAGCCGCAATTCCGGGTATCAGCAAGACGGATGCCTGGTTTTTAATGATATTGAAACAGCAATAAAAAAGGGCTGTGAAAGTTCCGGTGAACTTTTTATTATTGGCGGTGCCGATCTTTATGAGGCGATACTGCCAATTGCCGATGCGCTTTATGTCACAATTATAAACAGGGAATTTCAGGGAGATACGTTTTTTCCTGACACTGATCTGAATGAGTGGACTGAAGTGGAGCGGGAAGATATTGATGATGATCCAGAGGCCGCATTCAGCTATAGTTTTTTGAAATTTGAAAAGCAAATAGCAAAAACTAACAAGAATAGGATGAAAACAGTTAAAATATGAAAATTTATCGATAATTCTGCAATTAAGCAATATCATGCATACAAAATATACCACGGATGACCTCCGAATTTGTGACACAAAAGAAGTCATTCCTCCCGCTCAGGTTCACGATGAAATGCCGATTAGCGAGGCGGAGGCACTAACCACTGCCAAGGCCCGAGCGGAGATTCATAAGATATTAAACGGGCAGGACGACAGGTTGTTGGTCGTGGTGGGGCCTTGCTCTATCCATGACACGGTAGCGGCTAAAGAATATGCCGGCCTGTTAAAGACTGTCAAAGACCAATTAAAAGACGACCTGGTCATTGTTATGCGGGTTTATTTTGAGAAACCGCGTACCACAGTGGGCTGGAAAGGTTTAATTAACGACCCCGATATTGATTCCAGCTTTAATATCAACAAAGGTTTGCGCATTGCCAGACAGTTATTGCTGGATGTCAATAACATGGGTGTGCCCGCAGCCACAGAATATCTGGACTTGATTACGCCGCAATACATTTCCGACCTGATCGCCTGGGGAGCCATTGGCGCCAGAACCACGGAAAGCCAGGGGCACCGTGAATTAGCTTCGGGTGTATCTTGCCCAATCGGCTTTAAAAACTCGACCGACGGTACGATAAAAATTGCCATTGACGCGATAGGCTGTGCAATGAGCCCGCATCATTTTTTATCACTGACCAAATCGGGACATTCGGCAATCTTCTCAACCACAGGTAATAAAGATGTCCATATCATTTTAAGAGGCGGCAATGGCCATCCTAATTACGATGCCGTCAGTGTCGAGCAAGTTGCAGAAGGTCTGATAAAGGCAAATTTAAGGCCAAATATCATGATTGATTTCAGTCATGCCAACAGTTTAAAACAATGCCAGCGGCAATTGATTGTCGGCGATGATGTAAGCGGACAAATAGCGAATGGTGATCACAGAATTATCGGAGTCATGATTGAAAGCCATCTTAAGGCAGGCAGTCAAAAAGTTATGGCAGGACAACCGCTAGTTTATGGACAAAGCATTACCGATGGCTGTTTATCCTGGGACGATACCGTGCCATTGCTAAGAGATCTTGCCAGCGCTGTACTGAAACGCAGGACAATCGATCCAAATCGGAGCTTGAATACATGATGATTTATATTAATGGTGAAACCCGCGAAGTAAGCGACAACAGCCGTGTAGCAGATGTGATTGCCGGTATGGGGTTAACTGGAAAAAAAATCGCTGTTGAGTTGAATAAAGAAATTTTGCCCTTTAATCAATTTCAGAGTCAGGCGTTACAAGCTGAAGACCGACTGGAAATTGTTCATGCCATCGGTGGCGGACAGGATGATTCATTTGTGCTCGCGGGGATCGCTTATCATTCTAGATTGCTGGTCGGCACTGGCAAATATAAAGATCTGGAAGAAACCCGTTTAGCTATTGAAGCCAGCGGCGCCCAAATTGTTACAGTCGCTATCCGGCGCACCAATATTGGCCAGAAGCCTGGCGAGCCTAACTTGCTGGATGTGATTTCACCCGATAAATACACGATTCTGCCTAATACAGCGGGCTGTTATACTGCAGAAGAGGCTATAAGAACCTGCCGTTTAGGCCGGGAATTACTCGATGGGCATAAGCTGGTTAAACTGGAAGTACTTGCCGATCAAAAAACCTTGTTTCCTGATGTCGCAGAGACTTATATTGCCGCTGAATTATTGGTTAAAGACGGCTTCGATGTCATGGTTTATACGAATGATGACCCGATAGCCGCCAAAAGACTGGAAGATATAGGCTGTGTGGCGGTTATGCCTTTGGCTGCACCTATCGGTTCGGGCCTGGGTATCCGCAATCCCTATAATATCCTGACGATTGTTGAAAATACCAAAGTACCTGTTTTAGTGGATGCGGGTGTAGGCACGGCATCGGATGCCGCCATCGCTATGGAGTTAGGCTGTGACGGTGTATTGATGAACACCGCAATTGCCGAAGCAAAAAATCCGATACTGATGGCTTCGGCGATGCGCAAAGGTATTGAAGCGGGCAGGGAAGCGTTTTTGGCCGGACGTATGCCCAGAAAACGCTTTGCTTCCGCGTCATCACCGATAGATGGTTTGTTTTTTGTGCTGTAGGGGCGAATTCATTCGCAATGGGCGGTTTGAAGCCGCCCCTGCTGGCTTATGGTAAATAAACCTTATGACCTCTCCTGAACAAAACTTTCCTAAAAGAATCCGTAGTTTTATTCGCCGCCAAGGCCGTCTTACGCCTGGCCAGCAAATGGCTTTGGATAATTACTGGTCCAGGTATTGCCTGGATCCTGAAATCGACTATGATTTTGGACAGGTTTTCGGACGCACAGCGCCGTTAGTCATTGAAATAGGTTTCGGCAATGGCGAGAGCCTGGCGAAAATGGCCTCCGCCAATCCTGATATCGATTATATTGGTATTGAAGTACATAGACCGGGTGTTGGACATTTGATGATGCTGCTGGATCAGCAAGGTCTCAATAATGTAAGAATATATTGTCATGATGCCATTGAAATTATTGAACACAAAATTGCTGATAACAGTTTGGCGGGTGTACACCTGTTTTTCCCCGATCCCTGGCCGAAAAAGAAACATCATAAAAGACGCATTGTGCGGCCAGATTTTCTAGAATTAATAGTCAGAAAGTTAAAAACCGGCGGTTATTTTCATGCAGCCACTGATTGGCAAAATTACGCAGAAGCCATGTTGGAAATTTTATCGGCAGGCTCAGGTTTAAAGAATACCAGCCCTGCCGGCGACTATTGCGAACGTCCGGAGTACCGCCCGCTAACAAAATTTGAGCAGCGCGGCATACGGTTGGGACACGGCGTTCGGGATTTGATTTTTAGAAAACAATAATAGTGGTGCTTTTAAGCTGTTCATCCTGAAACACACTATAGAAGCAGGATTCAGATAGTGTTACCTCACTTAAAAAAGTTTATTAAAGAGAGTTATTATGGATTTTCCATTCTAATCAACAAACTAAGCATGTATGATATAGAAATATTCCTTAAATTGTATCCATCATCTTGTACATCATTAATTTAAATGCCATCGAAGTCTAAAAAAGACGTTGATTTTAAATCAACAAAAGACCCATACGCACAGCGCGAAGCTGAAAAGTATGAAAATCCTATTCCCAGCCGTGAGCTGATACTTCAGCTTATCGAACATGCTGGAAAACCTTTGTCGAGGGTTGATATTGCCGCCGCATTCTCCCTTGAATCGGAAGATGACCTGGAAGCTTTACGCCGGCGCCTGAGGGCAATGGAGCGTGATGGGCAACTATTATTTAATCGGGGACAGCAATACTGCCTGGTTAATAACAAGGATTTAATTGTAGGCCGTATTATTGGCCATCCCGACGGGTTTGGTTTTATAAGGCCCGATGACGGCTCGGATGATCTGTTTTTATCGCCTCGTGAAATGAACCCCTTGCTGCATAATGACCGGGCTATGGTGCGGGTTGCAGGGGTTGATAAAAAAGGCCGCAGGGAAGGCGCGGTTGTAGAAATTCTGGAAAGAAACACGCATCAAGTTGTCGGGCGGCTATATAAGGAAGATGGTTTTACTTACGTCGTACCCGATAACAAAAATATCGCGCAAACAATTCTTTTGCAAAAAGGCGGTGTAGGCAAAGCCAAACAAGGGCAAATTGTTATTGCCGAAATTGTCGACCAACCGACCAAATTACGCCAGCCCATCGGTAGAATCATCGAAGTATTGGGGGATCATCTTGCCCCCGGTATGGAAATTGAAATGGCGATTCGTTCTCATGAGCTGCCTCATTTATGGCCGGAGACATTGCTGGAAGAAATCAAGTCGTTAAGAGAAGAGGTGCCAGAGTCGGCGAAGAAAAGTCGCGTTGATTTGCGGGAAACTCCTCTGGTTACGATTGACGGTGAAGATGCGCGGGATTTTGATGATGCGGTTTTTTGCAAAAGAACGCCTAAAGGCTGGAAATTACTGGTAGCGATTGCCGATGTTTCGCATTATGTGCAGGTTAATAGCGAACTGGACAAAGAAGCTAAAAATCGCAGTACTTCAGTGTATTTTCCTGAGCAAGTTATCCCGATGTTGCCGGAGATACTGTCCAACGGCTTGTGTTCGCTCAATCCTGATGTTGACCGTTTATGTATGGTCTGTGAATTGTTCATTGATCAGCAGGGCAAAGTGCTTCGTTCACGTTTCTTTGATGCGGTAATGAGCTCTCATGCCCGACTGACCTACACTGAAGTCGCAAAAATGCTGGTCGATGGCGATCAGCCCTTGATGGAAAAATATAAAACCTTAATGCCGCATTTACGCGAGTTATATGCGCTTTTTAAGGTTATGCGCAAGAGCCGCGAACAACGCGGAGCGATGGATTTTGATACTCAGGAAACACGGATTATTTTTGGTACAGATCGTAAAATTGAAAAGATAGTGCCCGTCGTGCGTAACGACGCGCACAAGCTTATTGAAGAATTTATGATCACTGCTAACAGTGCGGCGGCGCGGTTTTTAAATGCCAAAAAAATACCCAAACTGCTGCGCGTACACGAAGGCCCAAGCGCAGACAAGCTGCTTAATTTAAAGACATTTTTGGGTGAACTGGGCTTAAAATTAGGCGGTGGGGTTAATCCGACTCCGCTGGACTACATGCACCTGGTCGAGTCCGTTAAGGACAGACCCGACGCGCATTTAATCCAGACGGTATTATTGCGTTCGATGTCACAAGCCGTTTACAGTCCCGAGTTAAAGGGTCATTTTGGTTTAGCGCTGGACGCTTACGCGCATTTCACGTCACCCATCCGCCGTTATCCGGATTTACTGGTGCATCGCGCTATTCGGCATTGCTTGCAGGGTAAAAGCGTAGAAAGCTTCGTCTATGGCTTTCCGGATATGGTTATTCTTGGCGAACAATGCTCTGCCAATGAACGCCGTGCTGACGAAGCCACTCGCGATGTAGTCAGCTGGCTAAAATGTGAATACATGATGGATAAAATCGGAGAGGATTTTTCCGGTATTATTTCAGCAGTGACCTCGTTTGGTTTCTTTGTTGAACTGGCTGAAATTTATGTAGAAGGCCTGGTCCATATCAGCAATCTTGGTCAGGATTATTTTCATTTTGATCCGACCAGTCATCAGTTAAAAGGTGAGCGTACGAATACAAATTTTCGCTTGGGCGATAGTGTCAAGGTCAAGGTAGTTCGTGTTAGTTTGGATGAAAAAAAGATTGATTTTGAGCTGATTGAAAAACAAGGCTCTGTAAAAAAAGCAAAAATCGGCAATAAGCCTGGAAAAAAACCGCGTAAAAAATGACATGCGATTTGGTTCAATTTAAAGGCTTGCCACTTAAGCCGGGACATTTAATAATTTCAACGGGTTAGAAATTACACGTTCCCGGCTCTTTCTAGCAAGTGGAAGTTCTCCCATTTGTTCAAGTAACCAGGAAAACAGCTCCGGGTGTTCGGTTCCAAATAAGC
>JAGXGJ010000067.1 GCA_024636875.1 Methylococcaceae bacterium
ACTTGAATTAACGTGTTGTTCTTGTGTCGACTATTTCTAACAGCCAATAGCCAGCACAAGCACCCACACAAATTATTTTGATCATTTTGTTAAAGAGCGTTGAGGGGAAACCCCTCAGCTGAGTCCGTCTATTATACAGAGCCATCTCAGTTCGTCAATAGTTCAGCAAACTTTTATTTTCTGAACCGGTTTCGAGGCGACTTTACTTGCCTCGAAAAAGCCCAGCATTATAACTTGCTTCGCCTTTTTGTCAATAATGGTTTTATATTTTATCCAAAACCACCACTCTTCCGAAGCGACTGCCTTGAAAGAAGGACAATTATACAGGCATTCCGCCCTACATCAAGACCTATTTACCAGCACTTGAATTCAATCTCTCCAGATACCTTGTAACTCCTTGTTTAACACTCAGAAATTCGTTGGTATAGCCTGCCTGCCTTAAACCGGAAATATCGGCCTGAGTATAACTCTGATAAACGCCCTTCAAGTGCTCTGGAAAAGGAATGTATTCAATACAACCTTCTTTATGCCAATCAATGACTGTTTGCGCGACGGTATTAAATGTTTCAGCCTTTCCAGTGCCTACGTTATAAATGCCACGCTGCTCCGGATGATCGAAAAACCATAGATTAACATTGACTACATCGTCAACATAAACAAAATCGCGTTTTTGTTCGCCATTAGCCAAACCATCACAGCCCTCAAATAATTTAGCTTTTTTTTGCTCAAACACTTGTCGATTAAAATGATAGGCCGTGCTGCTCATAGTTCCTTTATGCTGTTCTCTGGGGCCGTAAACATTAAAATAACGAAACCCGGCAATTGGACTTACGGTTTCAGCTAATATGTGGCGAACGTATTGATCAAATTGGAACTTTGAATAAGCATACATATTGATAGGATGCTCACAGCTACGGTCAACTCGAAAACCATGCTTACCAAGCCCGTAAACGGAAGCGGAAGATGCGTACATGAATGCTATATTTTTTTCGATACACCAATGCAATAAACGTTTCGAGTAATCATAATTATTCATCATTACATACTGACCATCCCATTCTGTAGTCGCAGAACAAGCTCCCTGGTGAAAAACAGCTTGTATGTCATTTAAAAAAATCGGCGAGTCAATCTTTTCTATAAATTGCGTTTTGTCCATGTAATCAGCAATTTCAAGATCCGCTATATTGTGCATTTTTCGACCATTAAGCAGATGATCAACCAATAATATATTCTTTTCGCCGCGCTCATTTAATGCACGAATCAGATTACTGCCTATAAAGCCGGCACCGCCTGTAACAATAATCATTCCATTGCCCTCGCCTTGTTAATCATTGCCGTTGTCGATTGACCATCAACAAATTGTAAAATTTTTACCTCACCGCCCGCTTTAATCACGCAATCACCACCAGCGACTTGCCCGGAACTGTAATCGCCGCCTTTAACGATGACATCAGGCAACAACCTGCAGTACAAGCGCTCAGGCGTTTCTTCTTCGAATGAAACTACCCAATCTACGCAAGCCAAGGCCGCCAATACTGTCATGCGTTCCTGCAAACCGTTAATCGGCCGCATGTCTCCTTTGAGTTGTTTAACTGATGCATCAGAATTCACAGCTACGATTAAACGATCACCCAGCGCTTTCGCCTGTTGCAAATAGGTTACATGCCCTGCATGTAGCAAATCAAAGCAACCATTGGTCATAATTATTCTCTCATCATGAGCCCTTGCTCGCGTGATAAGTTGCGCCAACTCATCTTCCGAAACAATTCCGTATAAGGAATCTCTATCGCCATGCATGGCGCGTGTCAACTCCTGCATAGATACCGTTGATGTCCCCAGTTTGCCAACAACAATTCCACCCGCTAAATTTGCCAGATACATAGACTCAGATAAAGACATATCCAGCGCCACCCCTAAAGCCATGACAGCAATAACCGTGTCCCCTGCCCCTGTTACATCAAAGACATCCTTAGCCTGAGCTGGTAATGAATGCACTTGACCCTCCTGTATCAGCGTCATGCCCGCTTCGCCTCGCGTCAATAAAAGCGAAGGGATTTGATGCTGTTTTAAAAGTTCTCGTCCTTTTTCGACCAAACTTTGTTCATCTTCGCAAACGCCAACCACGGCTTGTAATTCTGCCAAATTCGGTGTAATTACATCAGCTTGGGCATAGCGCCGGTAATCCACGCCTTTAGGATCAATCAGTACCTTAAGCCCTGCCTGCTTCGCTTCATGGATATGCTTTGAAACATTAGCCAGCGTGCCTTTGCCGTAATCCGAAAAAACAAGCACTTGATTTTCAGGCAAATACTTACGCAGCCGTGCAATCAAAGACTCCTGATTAAATTTAAGCGGCGATTCCTCAAAATCAACCCGTATAAGCTGCTGATGCTGCGCCATAACACGTAACTTGCAAATACTGCGTACAGACTTTTCAATAACAAACTCGCAGACAACACCTTCAGACTCTAATAATCGCTGGATTGTCTCTCCCTCAATATCATCGCCAATAACACCCAACAAGGTGACTTTTCCACCCAGTTTAGCGATATTGAGAGCAACATTGCCAGCGCCGCCAATCCGATCTTCAACGGTCTTAACCTGAACCACAGGAACAGGTGCTTCTGGAGAAATACGGGCCGCCCTGCCAGACCAGTATCGATCCAGCATGACATCACCAATAACTATAATATTAGCCTTGGCAAACTCAGGAGTAATTGCCAGCATTTAATGCCTCCTCGATCGTGCCACACCACCAGTGGCCTATCAATATATGCGCCTCCTGAATTCTTGCTGTCACCATAGACGGTACGATAACCGAAATCGTAGCTTGCCGGCTCAGCTCTCCACCTTCACATCCCGTTAAAGCAACAACCGTCATGCCTTTTAGTTTTGCGGCTTGCACTGCTTTTAATATATTTTTGCTATTGCCTGATGTAGAAATAGCAATCAAACAATCCTTTTCATTGGCTATTGCTTCGACCTGCCGTGAAAAAACCGTTTCAAAGTCAAAATCATTCGCATGCGCTGTCAAAATAGAGCTGTCAGTTGTCAACGCAATAGCAGCCAGAGCCTGACGGTTTTTTTCATATCTGACTACAAATTCTGCGGCAATATGCTGACAATCTGCAGCACTTCCGCCATTACCACAAAGCAACAATTTTCCACCCTGTTTTAAGGTTTTAATCAGCAACTTTCCTGCAGCTTCAATCACATCGCTGAGTTCAGCTAATTGCTTGATCACTCGCTGATGCTGTTCAAGATCGGAAATAAAAGTCTTCAAGGTAATGCTCCTTCGAAAATAAAGGCTCGCATCGCTCCCACACTACTAAACGATAACGAATTTAAGCTGTTGATAGTCTGGTCAGGTAAGATATTATCCATTTTTTTCATTCTGCTTCTTAAACTGCATTTGATACAAACGCGCGTAAGCTCCATTTTTTTCAATCAACTCCCGATGAGAGCCCCTCTCAATGATGCGTCCATGATCCATCACTAAAATCATATCAGCGCTTTCAACAGTCGATAAACGATGAGCGATGACTAACGTCGTCCGATTGCGCATAACTTTCTGCAATGCAGCCTGGATAAACCGCTCTGACTCGGTATCCAGCGCCGAGGTGGCTTCATCAAGTATCAGTATTGGTGCATCTTTCAACAATGCCCTTGCCAAAGCCAGGCGCTGCCTTTGTCCCCCTGACAATTTGACGCCATTCTCGCCAATTTCAGTATCAAGTCCCAGATCCAGTTTACTGATAAATTCCATTGCATAGGCATCGGTCGCAGCGGCAATAATTTCGTTTCGACTCGCAGTAGCCAATGCGCCATAAGCGATATTATTGGCTATCGTATCATTGAATAAAGTAACTTGCTGATTAACCAGTGCCAATTGTTTTCTTAAGCTGGCCAATTGATAGGTATTTATTTCCACGCCATCAAGCAATATTTCACCCGTTTCATGTGCATAAAATCGTGAAACCAGATTAACCAACGTACTTTTGCCACCCCCGGAAACCCCGACGAGCGCAATAGTTTGTCCGGGCTCAGCCTTAAAATTGATGTCTATAAGCGCAGGTTCATTTGCCCCGGCATATTGAAACGACAGATTTTTAAATTCCAGAGCTCCCTTGCATCTTTCGATCTGATAAGTACCTTCATCTGACTCGCCTGGTTCATCCAGAATATCAAATAAGGAATCGGCCGCCACAATGCCTTTCTGAATATCACCATTTGCATCGCTTAATTGCCTGATGGGTCTGGGCAATAAAAATGCCGCCGTCAAATAACCTACAAATTCACCGACACTGGCTTGCTTCATAAAAAACAAAGCCATATACATTAAAAATGACAATGCTAACGCGATGATGAGTTGCATTATCGGATTATGTATCGCTAATGTTGTAGCGAGTTTTAGCGATTGCCTCCGATTAAACGAACTGCTTTCCAAAAACCGCCGGCGTTCATATTCTTCCCCCCCATAGCTACGCACCACTCGATGCCCACCGACTAATTCCGAAGTAATATGGGTCATATCACCTATGGATCCTTGTATTTTTTTGCTAATCATTCGGAGGCGTTTACTGACATAATTTACCAGTAACACAATAATTGGCGTTAAACCGACAAAAACCATTGATAACATCCAGTTTGAATAAAACAAATAGACCAACAAACCTGCAGCCGTCAAACCTTCCCGGACAAAGGTCCGTAATGCATCAGTAGTGGCTTTGGTAACCTCTCCGACATTATTCGTTATTCTTGAAATCATGTAGCCGCTATTGTTCGCATCAAAGTAAGCCGTTGGTAATCGGGTATATTGATCAAAAATCTGACATCTCAAGGTGTGAACGACATTTGTAGACACTTTAGCCAAAAAGTAATTACCTATATAAGCACCAAAGCCTCGAATGACAATTAAACCGCTAAACAATAACGGTAAATAGTACATACCCTCTCGTGTTTCGGTTTGCAACGTATCAATAATATGCTTGATCATTGCCGCAAATAACGGCTGAGTAGTTGAATAAATCAGGAACCCTACGACGCTAATTACAAAAAGACCACGATGCGGCTTTACATAGGATAATAATCGCGTATATATCTGTAAGCTCGCTTTAGATTTTTTTTTCATATGCTCCTAAGGGTTTAACAGGGCCACCGAACGTGGCAGTCATATTATTAATTGTTCTTACTGAGAAAATTTTACACCCGCATTGTCACTAGGCCTCTTCACGTAAGTCAAGTAGAGTTGTTGCTGTGACTTGGGTGATAGCCTGATTACAGCATTTGTAAATTAATCTCAATGCCTTCTGATACTAAACCAGGCGATGTTACTTACTATTTTTCCTTGTAGAGTAACGAGAATGTTTTGCAAAATAGGCATCTATACAGGAAAATGTTGAATATTCTGATAACCGGAGACATTTTATATCAATAATCCGCATGTATGCATTGTATAGAGTCCGACGTTGGTAAAGCGACACAAAGTACCCTCTCCCTTTGGGAGAGGGTTAGGGTGAGGGTATTACAAAGGTCGCTTTACCAACTTTGGCTCCTATACAAGTATCTCCTCAATGCTCAGAGCCTCTAATCCCGCTTAATTATTATTGAGCTAGCCTTTTCAAAATTCGCTTATAAATCATGCCTCAACTTAACATCAAAACTTTTTTTTCAGACTCTCATGGGATCCAGTCACTGAGCCTTCTGCTTATGATTTTAGCCCTACCCTCGCTGGAGGCGCCTAAAACAATCTTCTTGCTTTTATTCATTACGTTATTTTTATTCACACATCGAAATATATTATCGTTTAAAAAACTGGTATTAAGTGACTATTTGCTTATAGCATGGATGCTTATCGGCTTTGTTGTAGCCGGATTTGTAGAAATTCCGCATAAAGAATGGACCGGCGCCAGCAACGCAATGTTGATTCCTTTATTCCTTTTTTGCTTAAAATACTCCCAATTCAATAATAAAGAAATATCGTTATTCTTGATCATTGTCATTATTTCTACGCTATTGGCTTCCGTAGAAGGATTGTGGAAATTATACAATCATCAAAAAGTTTTTTTAGAACTTAATTCCGTTGGGCATGTAAATCACTCTTCTGTTTATTTATGCATAACCTTCGCAATCGCTTTGGCATTTACTCTTACACAAGACTATTCCAATCGCTGGTTTACTCGACTTTTACTCATCGCCATTGTAATTATTTTTAGTTCACTGATCATCATTTCCGGCAGTAGAGGATCCGCGTTGGCAATGGGTATAATTGCCATATCTTATGGCCTGATCTGGACAAAAAGATCCAAAAAACCATTATTAATACTTCTGTTGGCAGCGCTATTTGTAAATGGAGGCGTTTATATAAAGAAAGTATCCATGGTAGAAGAAACCTTATCGAAAACAGCCCCGAACAATTCTTTTAATTCCTTGGATGTAAGAGTCAAAATATGGAACAGTGCATTACTTATCTGGCGGCATAATCCCATCTTTGGCTTGGGAATAAAGAATTTTAATCAGGCAACCCGGGAAAGACAGGCAAACTGGTTAGCCGAAGAAAATAAAACCTACACCGATAAAATTTATCATCCGTCCTCACATGCACACAGCCTTTATTTTAATACGTTGGCGGAACAAGGACTAACCGGCTTTAGCGTCATTTTTATTAACCTGTTCTATATCTGTTACCTGTTATACCGCCACACGCCGAAGCGTGATGCCCCCCCGATCTACTGGCTGCTGTGGTTATCCGCAACCGGCGTTATGCAGGTCATACTGATCAATGGCATTTTTAATACTACTCTGCATCATGAGCACGGCTTATTAAGTGTATTGATAATCGGTCTATGGTGGTCTCGTATAAAAGAACCGCTTATTGAACAACACGGGTAAAAATAGCTTCCATTTTATCTAACATTATTTTTTCAGAAAAGTTATCAGCTGCCTGCCTGGCAGCTGCAAGCCCCATCTGAATACGTTTGTTGTCATCACTGATCAAAACCTTAAGCGCATCAGCCAATGAACTGACATCTTTTGGCGGCACAATCAATGCTGTTTTTTCGGAAACAATTGCCTCGTCAATACTTCCTACAAGTGTCGTAACAGCAGGTATTCCGCACGCTTGTGATTGCATCAATGACTGCGGCACCCCTTCATTGGCATAGGAAGGAAGACAAAAAATATCCATCGCCTGCATCCAGTTTTCCACATTATCTTGTCTGCCGGCAAATAAAACCCGCTCATCCAGTCCAAACTCAACCACTCTCTGCCTTAAAGCCGCGTCCTGCGGGCCATCACCGACAATCAACAGTTTCAAATCAGCATCGAAAGGTAAAGTTGCAAAGGCGTCGATCAAAAAACGATGCCCTTTCCAGCTTCTTAATGTCGCCACTATACCAACAATTACATCGTTTTCATTCAGTCCCAACACCCGTCTGGCATCAAGCTTGTCGCCCGGTTTGAATCTGGAAAGATCGATGCCAGTCCGTATCGAGGTAATATGAGAAGGAAGATAGCCATTCACATTAATAAACATCTCGCGTAATTTTTCCCCTGTGGTGACGACATGGTCACAAGACCGGGTATATAACCATCGACTGGTTATATTGTTTGCAACTGGCGCGGATACATGACGGGTCCGTACAATGGCCGGCCGGTTTTTCATAAACCGGGTTGCCAAAGCGACTAACCATGAATCAGCAGAACTATGGGTATTGATGACATCGGGCTGATGCAGTTTTATCCAGTTGCGAAGCGCTATGACGCCTGCGAGGCTTTTTTTACCTATAGGCAGAGCGGCTACATCCAGTCCCCGGCTTTTTCCAATCCGGTATATTTCAGCTTCTTCCGGACAAATCAAGGTTAATTCATGACCTCGCCTTTTTAAGCCATCCGCCTCATTAAGAATCCGCAATTCTTGACCACCAAAGCCTAGCGACGCTTCAGTATGAACAATTTTCATATGGCTTTTACCAAGGTTTTATATAAAGAAGTTAAATTTTCAGCCATCTTGTCAAGATCATATTTTTCAGCCACTAATCTTGCTTGCTTGCCCATACTTTCAGCAACATCTTTGTCACAAAGAATCCGCATCGCCTCTTGCAACTTCACTAAATCATAAGCATCACAAACAAAGCCATTACCGTAATCGGTAATGACTTCGGCAGCGCCTGACTTGGTGCTGGTAATGACTGGTAGTCCGCAAGCCAACGCTTCTAAAACCACATTAGGAAACGGATCATAAAGTGTGGGAAGAACAAAAACATCGGCCGCCGCATAGCAGGGAATCACATTCTTTTGCGGTCCCAAAAATTTCACTCTTGATTTAATGTCCAAGCGGTCAGCTTCTTCCCGATAGAATTGCTCGCGTTTATCATAACCTGCAACCAATAAATAACAGTTTTCCGGCAATAGCTTGAATGACCTGAGCACCTGCAGCAAACCCTTGCGTTCAAAGCCGGAACCCACAAAGCCAAACACATTGGCTGCATCAGGAATATCCCATTGTTCCCTTATAGTAATTTTTTGCTGTTTGATATTGGGGTGAAACAGCTTCGTATCCACCCCATTATAAATAACATGAATCTTCGACTGATCTATCTTGAAGCGCTGTAATATCTCGGCGCGAACCATACTGGAATTGCAAATCACCGCGCGTAGGCGGGGACTTTCAAATAGTCGTTTTTCAGCTCTTTTAATATAGTTATGATAAGGACTAAAACGGACGTGCATTTGAGCCAGCCAGGACATATCTCGTGCTTTTTGTTCCAGCCACACGCTGTGTACACCATCACCGGCACGATAAATATCACAGCACGCAACGCGTTCATGACTTTGCACCAAATCAGGTTTTAAGGCTTTAATTTGCTTACAAACTTTTCGAGCAAAGCTCCAGTCCCGCCATAGACGACCCAAATAAAAGGGGTTACACCTAACAAAATCAATGCCTTTGATCGGCTCCCAATCTCTGGCCACCAGACTGACTTTTATGTCTGTATTATCAAGAGCGCCTAATGCACGACTAAGGAACCGTTCAGCGCCGCCGTAGGGATTATAACGCTGCCGAATCAAGGTAATATGCATTACCCGGTTGCTTTCAATAAATTGTTAATGACCCTGACGACTCTTTGCGGCTCGATTGTCTGCAAACATTCGCTGATTTTTCCACTGCCGCAGCCATCCATATTGCAGGGTCTGCAACTATAGTTTTCAGTAATTACTTCATGCCTGACTTGCCATGGATGCCAGGTTTTTTCATTACTGGGACCAAACAAAGCCACACAAGGTGTACCTACAGCAGCAGCCATGTGCATGGCCACCGAATCCAGACCGATGAAACATGAAGCCTTTGCAATCAGCGCACCTAATTCCTTTAACGTTAATTTTCCGGCCAAATTGACGGCTTCGAAATGTTGCCTTGCCAATATTTCTTCTACATAATCAACTTCTTTTCTATCCGGCCCGGATGTTAGCACCAGCTTGTAACCGGCCAGCGTCAATTGCTTAAAAACTTCTGCAAACCCGGCGTGGTTCCAGCCTTTAAACATCCATCTGGAAGTTGGATGAACAACAATATAACCCGAGGGATTAAGTTGCTGTTCAGCCAGCAATTTCTCGATCATGAGTTCGGCTTCATGTCCCGCGGCAAATGATAAGCTTTTATCCGCTGTCAACAATAAAACTCCCATTCTTCTCAAAGCGTCCAGATGAATTTCAACTATATGTCTAGGGGTTTTTGGAGCTGCGTACAGGTGAGTAAAGCTTTTCATCCACCATTGCCCCCGTTTATGACTGTATTTTTGTGATACGCTATAATGAGGATTTAACAACCGTGTCAACCACGCTGCCCGCCAGCGATCAGTAAAATTAATGACAAGATCATATTTTCTGGCTTTTAATTGCTGCAGTAATTGCTTTTCCTGCTTAAGTAGTTGTAGCGTTCCCCTTTTCTTCCATGACCTGTCAACTTCATGAACAATATCTATTGATGGATTCCCGCTTAACATGGGCACTGTCTCGGTATAAATTAACGCATCAATAGCTATTCCCGGATACAACTGCTTAAGCACAGAAAAAATCGGCGTAGTCAACAACACATCCCCCAGGTGCTGCAATTTGATAACCAATACACGTTTGACAGTGGAGAAGTCAATTTCATCAGCGAGATAATTCTGCATTTATAGACGTTCTTTTTTTAGATAACTTAATTTCAGATACCGGTAATAGGTTTCTTCTGCTTTGCTAAAAGCGGCGATAAAGCCAGCCTGTCCGTCCAAAATACCCAAGCGAAGAAAATATGCCCTGAAAAAAGTCCACTTGGCTTTGGCTATCGCTTTTAGCAAACTGCTGTTTTTTCCTTGCTGATAGGCTTTGTAGGCGCCTGCAGAAGAATACTGATTCATTTTGGCCATCAACTGATCCAGGTTTGTATAGCTGTAATGCAATATGGGAGTTGAAAGCTTCTGAACTGGATCATTTACAAGAATTCTTTCATGAACAATATCGTCACTATTAAAAACACCTGAGTTGCGACGGAATAATCTGACCACATAATCTGGCCACCATCCGCCATGCTTCATAGCCCGCCCTAAAAAATACGCCTGCCTGGGAATTGCGAAGGCCGAATCGGCTGAGTTATTAATAACATTTTCTATTTCTATTCTTAAGGTAGAAGTAATTCTTTCATCAGCATCAAGAGATAAGACCCATTCCTTTGTCGCTTGTTGTAATGCCAGATTTTTCTGATAGCCGAATCCTTTCCAGTCATCATTGATAAAAATTTTATCCGTATATTCTTTACAAATAGATACTGTATTATCTTCACTGCCCGAGTCTACGACGATTATTTCATCAACCCAGGAAACCGATTCCAGACATTCACGAATATTGCCTTCTTCGTTTTTAGTAATGATAACTACACTTAGACTTGCCTTAGTCATTAACCGCTCTTGAATACAGTCTGTCTTTAATCTTTAAAATATTTGCCTTGAATTATGCCTTAAAGCAAATACTCAATTTCAGCAACCACATATAAATCATATTCTAAAAAACTTAGTATCGCGATACACACGCCTTCAAAAAAATCAAGTATACGCCTTGCACGCAGCCGCCATTGCAACTCCCTGCTTCTTGAATAACTTGCCTTAGTTGCCAATAAATAGGATTCGGTATCATCAAGCAAAGCTATTGCTTTATCGGCGAACTCAGTGACATTCTTGCTATCGCAATAAAAACCTGTTTCTCGTAAAACTTCTCTGACACTTGGGATTTCACTGGCAATCGCAGGCAAGCCGTGAGCTATAAAATCCAGCGCCTTGACTGGACAAGTCAAATACCGGCTATAAAAAGTGTCCTGCAAAGGCACCAGTCCAATGCTGATGTCATTATCCAGAATTTCATGCAAAACTTTCGGCTCAATAAATGGCCTAAAATGCAGGAAACCTGCTAAACCTTCCTTTCCGGCCCTTTCTTGCAATGATAAAACCTGGGCCTCATTGCCGCCAAAACTATGCAGTTCGATATTTTCCGTTTTTAGCAATCCAGCCAATTCAAAAATAAGCTCAAGCCCCTTATAACTATGCAGGTGCCCAATATAGACCAGTCGCCTTTTTAAACGGCGCTGTTCTAGCAAGGGCTGGCGCGGAAAACCCAGGCAGCCCAATGACAAGGCAATTATTGCCAGTTTTGGAAACCATTGTTGATACAAGGCTCGCTGATGCTCCGTTAAACAAATCAGCCCGTCTGCTTTTGGAATTAAAATCCGCTCTGCTGACCACTGCCGGCGAATTCTGGAAAGAGAACATCTTTTCTTGTCCAGGTGTCTGATAGACAGATAGTAATCATGCGTTTCATAGATCACTTTTAGCTTTGGGAATTTTTTTCTAAGCTTCACTAACAGGCCCAGAGCGCCCAATTCCCGGGTCAGCGCCAAAACTTTCATCACCCTGTTCACAATATGATGCAATTCTGGCAATCGCAGCTGAATATACACTGCGTTGCCAACCCGGTTTATCGGGAATACGATGAATGTTTAAACACTGATGAGCATTCAAACCGTAAAAGTCGGCTAAATCTGTCTCGGTATCATCGGAATCTTGATCAGAGCCAACAAAAAAATCCGTTGCCAAACCGTTTTCTGCAAAGGCAAGCGCATTAAGCAATCCCATATAAACAATAGGCCCCGGTTTACGCCAATTGCTTTTATTTATCCATACAAAGCGCTGCATATTTTACTTTTCAAAACGGTCACTATTATTTTTTTGAAAGCGTAACTTTACACCTCCGACCCATTCAACCAAAGATCATGTTAATTGCACATGCTCAATACTTAAATCGGGCCGCTGTAGCCCTGTAGCGTAAATGTTGAAATTGCCGCTTTGTCCCTGCTTGGATCGAACAGTTTTTCATCCATAAACTTATAATTTTGATCCAATAGTACATGCTTGACAATATAGTGTTCGTAACCTTTCATTTCGTGTGCTGTTTGGACATTTACTGTTGCTTTTCCATCCTTTTTTTCTATGTCAATGTTAGGTAAATGAGTTGCAACCTTCCCGCTCCATCGGCCCGGATCTTCCTTTGTATAATAAATATCACTTGCTCCCTTTAGCTGTTTTTTGCTATCAGCCAAAACAATTTTTGGTGCGGCAATGCCCGCGCCAGCAGTGGCTGCACTTAAGCGAATAAAATCACGACGTTTCATACCCTATCCTCTTTGTTAATTGTTGATTGCATTTTGAATTATGGCAGAGGCACGATTCCCGGTTGTTGGCTTAGCGGCCTATGGATTTATGTTATACCAATCGGACTATGCCATTTGAAAACTCGCTATTCATTTCCTGCTCCCTGAAAAGCATCTTTTCGTGCTTTCACGGATTTCGACCACTCATGGACATTTTTAAAGCTGCTTAAGATAAAAGGAGCGCCGCCTATGGCTACCGCATCAACCAGACAATACCAGGCAGCAACGCCGCTGGGCGGGTTGCCCTGAGGCAAGCCAAGAACCGGATCGATTGCCGCCCATTTCCAGGTACCAACGGCTGTGCCAATTAATTCCAGCCAAGTGGTAATAAAGAAGGCCGCAAGATAAACCATCGGCGAGCGGCCTTTAAAAAGATAAATCAAAAATACACAAAACAGTAAAGCGCCCACTGCATCACCCTGCTGCGCAAATCCGCTAATGCCCCAGAGTGACCAAACGCCGCATACCGACACCACCAAAGCGGCAATTACTCTGGCATATCTTAAAAACAAACCGGAACGCGCCAAGGCAACAGCGGTTAAATAAACCATACCGTGGCCCGGCGGCACATAGGCAGGTACATTTCCAAATCGATAGGTGTAGCCTCCCATAAAAGGAGACGCAAAATGTTCACCAATAGTAGCAAAAATAACAGCTATGATAACCTGCATTCTAACTTCCCTATTTTCACCGAGCAACAAGCCAATTAAAAAAACCCAACCACTCACCCCTAATGCATTTTGTTTTTCTATACTGGCATTGGCATCGCTTATCAAACAGATAGCTACGCAAAAAAAAGTGAACGCCGCTATAAAATAATCCCGCTTTCTATGGGCATAAGCGACATTTCTAATGGGAAAATGGGGTAACACAACAACCTCTTTGAATTTTAATAAGTTCTAAGTCTACCATTGGCTCGATCAATTTCCTAGCTTCATACGAACATCCATGCAATCACAGCATATCTGCCGGATTTACCTGACAAAATGACTAAAAAGGCAGGCAATAAGGGAAGCTTTAACCATCCGCCCGCAAAACATAAAGCATCTCCTTTCACTGGCAACCATGAAAAAAACAGCTTCAGAACCACCAGGAGCAATTGTTGATGATATAAATGCACTGAAAAACAAGCCCCATAGTCCACCCCACGGCGAAACCGTTCTAAACTTCTTGACTTTGGCATTGCAATTTAATTTTTCTAGAATTAACCGACATTCGCAGGTAGTCGAATACCCGCCGTACATTACGAGCCAGCTTTTCGATGGTGGATGCAACACTGTCTTTACTAATGGATTTAATCAACCCAGTGGCAAATCTGCGTAGGCATGTTATGTTTTCAGGCCCATGACCTTTGCTTATCGTGCAACGATCTTCATTCCAATTCCAGTCG
>JAGXGJ010000068.1 GCA_024636875.1 Methylococcaceae bacterium
CTTGACGCCGTGTCGGATGGCCTTGCATTTTGACTACGCTTCCGCTGCCGCTCCAACTTCGTCAAAACGCCCGGCCCCTACGGCTACGCGGGGGTCGTCGTACACCGCTCCACTCGCGTTACGCTTCCTGTACTCCTTCGTGGAAGAAATACAGGTTGGATCGGAGAAGCTGAAAAAATGGACCTGGGGGGATTTGGGGGCGAAGATCAAAATAATAATTTCAAAAAAATCTGTGTCTGTACAGATAAAACGATTTATTTTCAATGTGCGGCAGCGCACAGACTCCAAGAAGTTCTTCCAATAAACTTTTTAATAACTTACATCATGATGTCTTGTGAGAGCAGGCTTGAATGTAAGCCAAAGTCAATAAAAAAGTAACTATTATAAAAATATTTTTGCGGAGAGACGTCATGAATGTAGGTAGATATTTCATAGGCTGGCTGTTGGGTGTGCCGGTGATTGTTCTGATCATTATTTATTTGATTTTCAATTAATCGCCCAGTTGTTGGGTAATACTCCATCAGCCGCTGGCCTATGCGATAACTGGTTTTACCTGGCAACAACGGCTTAATTTCACTGCTCATTACGATGTTGTTGGTTGTTGGATAAGTGGATGTTCATTCGTTGAATTAGAAGGAAAAAGCCGGCATGGATGCCATTAAATTATCTTGAAAAAAGAAACACTCACTATTTAAGGAAACTATTATGTCTACACGCTTATTGTTAGTTATGTTCACGTTAACGGGCGGTTTGATAATGATGACCGGTACTGTTCGGGCCGAACAGAATGCCGCAATCTATTTGGCAGCTGACTCGGCATTGGAAAATACCGAGCGCAATGTTCGGGACAAGGATAACGCTACTTTGCCCGGAAGATCAAAAAGAAACCAAAAAGGATATCAGAATCACGGCTAAGATACGTAAAGCCGTGGTTAGAGATAAGTCGCTATCAATTGATGCGCAGAATGCAAAAATCATCACCCGTAATGGAGTAGTGACTTTGCGGGGGCCTGTTGCAAATGAAGCTGAAAGCAAGAAGCTCCAAAAAATCGCCAAGAAAACGCGTGGTGTAGTGAAGGTAGATAATCAACTTGAAATTAAAGCGCCATAAAGGCCCAGGAGAATGACATGACTAAAGCAGTTTTTTGTATCGCCCAAAATATCGATCAGACAGAGACCATTGTTAATAACCTGAAGACAGCAGGTTTTTCAATGAATGATATATCGGTGCTGTTTCCAGACAAATCCACAACCCAGGATTTTGCTTATGAAAAGCACACCAAAGCGCCGGAAGGAGCTGCTATTGGTGGAACGGTGGGTTTAGGCACTGGCGCTGTGCTCGGCTTGTTAGCCGGGATTGGCGCTCTGGCTATTCCAGGCGTTGGCGCGTTTATCGCCGCAGGACCCATTATGGGCGCCTTGAGCGGTGCGGCAGCAGGCGCGGCCACTGGCGGTTTGGCTGGCGTTTTAATCGGTCTGGGTATTCCGGAATATGAAGCCAAACGTTATGAAGGAAAAATCAAGGGAGGAAGTGCCTTGATTTCTGTCCATACGGTAAGCAGCGAAGCGGTTGATCAGGCGAAAAAAATCTTCGAGCATGCTCATGCGGAGGATATTTCCTCGACTGGGGAAGCGTCAGTCTAATTGGATGTACCGAGGAACGAGGCGCATTATTCTCGAACAACGATGCGCTTCATTCGTTAGAGAATATGAAACAATGTGAGAAAATTACTCATTAACGGGTTTTTATGTCTACTAGCCGGATCATGAGTATCAATAGTTATGGGCCTTATGTACGATACCGTACAGACCGTGACTGATCTTGTCGCTAGGATTTGTCTGAGTTTTCAGCTCACTGCTCAACTGCGCCTGATTCAATTAGAAAGTTTTTTCTCTGACGTTTTTTCTAACGGGAGTACCACTATATCCACTTGGCGCACTATAAAATCACCCCACAATTCAAGGAATAACCCATGAAAACGACAAATGAATACAAGCAAAACATTTCAGCAGATAGAGTTCTTGTGATTGCCTGTTTATCCGCTGTTCTTGCACTGGCTGGTTGCCAACAAGAAGGTACAGCAGAAAAGGCAGGGCAAAAAATCGATCGTGCTGCTGAAAATGCTGAGCAAAAGATTGAGCGAGCAACTGAAAAAGCAGAAGTCAAAATTGAAGCTGCAAAGGAGTCACTGGATCAGAAGGCCGAAAAAGCCGGAGAATACATCGATGAATCGACTGACACATCCAAAAGAGCATTGGAAAAGGCTGGCGAAAAACTTGATCAAGCGACACAAAAAGCCGGAGAAAAAATAGAGGGCGCACAGGAGTCGGTCATTGATAAAGCCGAAACCGCTGGTGAATACATTGATGACGCGGTTATTACCACAAAGGTCAAGGCGGCAATTTTAGAGGATCCCTTGCTTGACGCATCTAATATTGAGGTTACCACAGTCAAAGGCATAGTGAAGTTAAGCGGTACCGTGGATTCCGAGCAAAGCGTCGGCAGAGCGATAGAGGTTGCCAGTAGCCAGAAGGATGTGAAATCGGTGCAAACTGAGCTGATTGTTAACGTGGCTTCACCGAGGAAATAATAATGGTTTATCTACGATTTATAGCTGTACTTGGTGTTATGTTGATGCCTGTATATGCTCATGCCACAACTCAGGATGATTCCTACATCGCCGGTTATGCTGCCGGCGTATTGAAACATGATTTAAAGCTTGATATACCGTCATTAATGGTACGGGATGGTGTAATTACTTTGCCGGCAGGCAGCCTGGAAGCTGACGACCGGGCCAAAGCTGTACAGCTATTAGCGGAAATACCCGGAGTTAATGCTGTAAAGGTATCGGACGCTAGCAGTCAGCAGACTGTAGACGATGCTTCAAAGTCTGCCCAGATTGCCGGTGACGGGACAGTGTCAAGCACTGAGTCAATCATATTACCAACCGGACTGCTACCTAAAGGACATCTATTCAAGCCATTATTGGCAGATCCACGCTGGGCTCATTTCTCGGCTTCTTACCGCAATTACCTGAGCAACAATTTTGATGGAAGAAATATAGGCTCTGTCAGCTTCGGTGAAACGATACCGTTTTACCGCAGCAACTTCGGAAAATCCACTGTGCAATGGGAAGCAGGGCTTCAAGCCGGCGTCTTTAGCGACTTCAATCTGGACGCCTCATCGTCTGATCTGGTCAATACTGATTTTATTGCATCAGTCTATTCAAGCATTCGCGCAGGTCAATTTTCGGCATTTGGCCGCATTTATCATCAGAGTTCACATCTTGGCGACGAATTTCTGCTGCGCAAGGTAAACACTAAATTCGAGCGAGTGAACCTCAGTTACGAAGGCGCGGACCTTAGACTTTCTTATGAGTTTCCCTATGGCGTGCGCGTATATGGGGGAGGTGGCGGTCTGTTTCATAGAGAACCTTCGGCACTCAAGATATGGTCGACGCAATACGGTGTTGAGTTTCGAAGCCCCTGGCGCTTCGATTTTGCATCAATTCGGCCTATCATGGCAGTTGACATAAAGAATTTTGATGAAAATAACTGGAATACTGATGTATCTGCCAGAGCAGGCGTTGAGTTTGACAATTTACAAGTATTAGGCCGAAAGCTTCAGCTTCTGACTGAATACTTTAACGGTTTTTCTCCCAGCGGGCAGTTTTATAAAGATAAAGTGGAATATATCGGCGTGGGCGCCCATTTTTATTTCTAATCGAAGAGATAGACCAATGTCCTTGTGTTCGTAAACGGCGGACATTCGCTCGGCACACGGAAGTGCCTGCATTTTTAATGGCAATCAGTTTTTAAAAATTAAAGAGTTAAAAAATTTAATTTTTTTCCAATCCCAGATAGAAGCAAATTAGACGCAGTTTAGGGTAATGTGCCAGAATGTTGAACAGCCCTTGTCATGACCCCCGATCCCCCAGGAGTAATAACAAACATGCGCCGCCTGCAAATAAAACATGTAACCACTTACGAATACGCTGAAACCGTAATCCTGCTGCCGCACAAATTGTTGTTGCGTCCTCGCGAAGGGCATGACGTCCGTATTGAATCGGCTGAGTTGATTATTTCTCCTGCATATCAGCTGCAATGGCAGCGCGACGTGTACGACAACTCCGTGGCCCAGGCGACCTTTCTGGAGCCGGGTAGTCGACTTTCGATCAGTAGCCGGGTTCTGATTCAGCACTATGATGACCAGCCCCTGGACTTTCTGGTGGCGGATTATGCCGTATTTTTTCCCTTTCAATACGATGCCATCGAGCGCGTTGATTTGGGGCCTTATATGCCAGTGATCTTTGACCAGGACCGAGCACTGCTGAGCTCATGGCTGCGACAATTTTGGCAGTCCGGCCAGGTAGTAGAAACTTATCTCCTGCTTGAATGGATCAATAAGGCGATCGCGACCGGATTCACCTATCAACAGCGAGAGGAACCCGGCGTTCAGACCCCGGCGGCCACGTTGACCAGCCGTGCCGGTTCCTGCCGCGATTTTGCGACCTTGTTCATTGAGGCCTGCCATTACCTGGGCCTGGCGGCGCGCTTTGTCAGCGGCTACCAGTACTCGCCTGATCTCCCACATGGCCAGGGTACAACCCACGCCTGGTCGGAAGTTTACCTGCCCGGCGCCGGTTGGAAAGGCTTCGACTCCACTTCCGGACAGGTAGTCGGCAACGACCACATTGCCGTTGCAGTGAGCAGGCATCCGGAATCAGTGCCCCCGGTATCCGGCTCGTTTCAAGCGGTAAACCCTCAATCGCCGGTCATGCGTGTAGTGGTGGAGGCAGCCGAAATCACGGTGTAGCCCCGGATAGGCTGCCGTCACACCAAATTCAGGATACCTTCGCTGGTTTTTCTTTAGCTGTAAGATAACCTTCGCAAGCAGCGGCCTTCCTGTCCGCTGCGGCCGAGAATCGTGATGTCCCCCGCGGCGGCAGCTGATGAGTTTTTTCTTCAATAGCGAATTCGCCGCTTGGGTGATGCCGACACGCCGCCCAGTCGTTATATAGGCCTAACTGCGGTTATTAGATTCATCGCCGGGGCGCATACTTTCGGTTACGTCCTTGCCGATTCCGCGGTAGCCGGTAAAGCGGCCGGACGGATCAAACATCGGCTCCCCGCTCACCATTAAATATTGCCGCGAGCCGCCGGGTTTGGTCCGGCTGTAGACGAAATCCAGGAAAGGTCGTCTGGCGGCCAGGTTCGCTTCAAGTATTTCTCGCTCGGCCTCATTCCAGAGCGTCCCAGGATCTCCCTGCGTTTCGCCCAGCGTGTTGTTGACCAGTTCATGCACCGGGCCGTAAATCATCGTGAAATGCCCGTTCTTGTCCTGCTCCCAATACCAGTCGGCCGACAGCTCGGTCAGGCGGCGAAAACGCGCTTCGCTTTCACGTAGTTCGGTGGTCCGTTTCAGCACTGTTTGTTCCAGTTCCTGGTTGTAATGTTCAAGTTTTTTGTACAACAACCGCACTTCCAGCATGTTATGGATACGCGTCTGTACTTCGACCAGATCAAACGGTTTGCTGACAAAATCTTTCGCGCCGGCGGCAAGCGCCCGCAGCTTGTGGGCTGGTTGGGCAGTGATCACGAGTACCGGAAGATAACTATCTGTTTCGATTTCCATAAGATTTTCCATGACCTGGAAGCCATCCATGCCAGGCATTTGCAAGTCGAGCAGGATCAGATCGTAGTGGTTTTTTTGGTGAAGCGCGCAAACTTCATAGGGATCATTGGTCGACGCAATGCAAGTATAACTGGCATCACGCAGCATCTCCCCAAGCAGCAGGACATTGGCTTCCTGATCGTCAACGATCAGAATGCGGGCGTTAAGGTTTTCCTGTTTGCTGATCATTAAATATGTCCGGTTTCGTATGTACCGACTAATTCATCGACCATGCCCATTTCAGAATCTTGTTCAACACGTCGACGGCCGAGTGGCCCGGCATGCGTTCGGCCCCGACATTGAATATCTGAATGACACACTTTGCGTCGGTGGCGATACTCGATCAAACACATGCTATTGCTTGCAGATACCGTTCAGTCAAATTCAGTCCGTGGAAATTTTCCAGCAAAGCTGTTTTATCATAGCTGACAAACCTGCCGTTTTCCGTGCGCTATCGCACATAATGCGGAGGTTTTAGGCAAAACCTACATGGAGCCAGCATCGCGGAGCAAGCGATGGAATTCTTTTTTGACTACGTTGTAGCATTCACAAACGCGGGACTCCAATCCCGGCCGGTCCAGTGCTGTGATGTGACCACGGCGGTAACTAATCAAACCAGCGCGCTGCAAATTTCCGGCGGCATCCGTTATGCCTTCACGTCGTACACCGAGCATGCCGGCAATCAATTCCTGTGTCATGGTCAATTCTTGCGAAGGCAAGCGATCAAGGGTCAACAACAGAAAGCGGCACAGTTGCTGCTCTATCGAATGATGCCGGTTGCAGACTGCCGTTTGGGATATCTGTGTCATTAGGGCCTGGGTGTAACGCAGCATCAAACGCATCATCGGCCCAGCGCGATTGAACTCCTCCATCATCAACCGTCCTTTCAGCCGGTAACCCCAGCCAGCAGACTGCACGGTGGCCAGGCCGGGTGTGGTGTTGCCGCCCATGAACAGTGAAATTCCGACTACGCCTTCATTGCCTACGCCTGCGATTTCGGCTGATGCGCCATTCTCCAGGAGATAGTGCAGGGATACGATGGCGGTCGTCGGGAAATAGACGTATTGCAATTGGCCGCCGGATTCGTAGAGGACTTCACCGAGCGGCATCGAGATCAGCTCCAGATAAGGAGAGATGCGCTCGAATATTTCCGCAGGCAAGGCAGCAAGAAGATGGTTTTGAGGGGGGATCATATTGGCAACGCTTTTCCTGTCTATGGAGTGTGCAATTGATAAAGTGAAAATCAAAGCGGCAGCAAAACAATTAAGGTTGTGACTTTAAAAACCACATTTTGCCTAGCTTTATAACATAATCTGCTTGTTTGTAATAGTTCTCTGGTGCCGGCTGAATATTGACAGGGCATTATCCAGGCGTGATTAATAGTGCGGGAGTAAGGATTTTTCGAAAATAATTGGCATCAATACCAAGGTGGCCAGCTTGAAGCTCCTGCTTTCCATTGGCAGCAAATACCTCATGCGTATGTCAATCAGCGTAAATAGCTATTTATGTACGCTACCGTACCGACTGTGGCTGGTTTTTCGATTAATATACTTCCAAAATTTTGACACAAAAAAATCGATTGGGCCTTTTAAAACACCGTTCGCCCAGAGCCGTTCATGCTTCGACAGGGTTCCCATGAGCGAAGGCGAAGGGCTCAGCACGAACGACTCATGGGCCTTCAGCCGATTTTTTAGGTTGACGCAACCCCGCTCCCCATGCTGTTTCGAAGCATGATTCCTGGTTGAGATCAATTGCTCATCTTTGGACATGTAAGGCGTACAGGGAGTGTAGCGATAGCGGAACGGCGTGCAAGGAGATAAACAGCAATAAAATGATATTTTCAAGAATTATAAAAGAATGGTTTTTTAATGATTTTCACTGGAGAGAATGGTTATGAATAAAAATACTTATCCTGGTTTGGCCTTGACTGCTTGCCTGAGCATTGCCTCAACCCATTTGCTGGCGGAAGGTGCGCCTGCATCATCAGCTACAGGGGCTCTGGATTCATCCGGGCTTCAAAGGCAACAGGAGGGTTATAAAGAGAAACGAATTATAGAGCCACTGGAGCCATCCGAGATGCAAAGGCAACAGATGGAGCAAAACAAGGCAATAATCACCGCGCCTGAGACAAAAATAAGGGAGCCACTGGAGCCATCCGGGCTTCAAAGGCAACAGCAGGAGCAATACAAGGGCACAGCTAATTAAACACCTTGACGCACTGGCCAGAGACATGAAAAAGCAGCGACTTGAGCAGGCCGGGGTTTATAGCCCCGGCCTTAGCCTTTTAGAGTATGAGGAAAGATTTATCTGTACAAAAAGTTTCAGCCGGTGGAAATACCCGGTACGGCCTGGAAAGTACAGGGTATCGCAATGAATCCGGATGCCATCAAAGAGCTTTTGCTTTACAGTCTCGCCTTCAACTATGCGATACTCCTGATCTGGTTTGGCGTGTTCAGCCTTGGCCACGACTGGATGTACCGCCCTCCATAGCCGCTGGTTCAAGCTCTCGGCTGAAGCCTTTGACGCGCTCCACTACGCTGCCATGGCCGTCTATAAAATCGGGATTATCATACTGAATATCGCTCCACTTGTCGCATTTTGGCTGGTTTTCTAAAACAGCTTTTCATTTGACGCTTGTCTCACCTGTCTCCCGAGGGTTTGCCGCATTCCGGAAATTACAAGAAAATCCCTGTAAACCGCTGTTTCAATAAAATTGGCATCCAGTCCTGATAAATATTCATAACCCGGTTTTTTTCAGAGGGAGAGGATATGCGCTTGCGCCGCGTCTTTCAAGGTAGCGTGACGCTCGAATGCTCGATGTCAATGAGCCGCGGGGCGAAGAGCAGGGAGCAGGCGATCGAATTCTGTTCTAACAACCTGGTAGCACTCGCAAACCCGCGTTTCCAATCCCGGCCGATCCAGCACCGTGATGTGGCCGCGTCTATAACCAATCAATCCCGCCAGCTGCAATTTTTTTGCGGCCTCGGTAACGCCTTCGCGGCGCACCCCCAGCATATTGGCGATCAATTCCTGGGTCATCGTCAATTCGTTCGAAGGCAGCCGGTCGAGGCTTAGCAGCAACCAGCGGCACAGTTGCTGGTCCACGGTATGATGCCGGTTGCAGACGGCCGTCTGCGCCATCTGGGTAATCAGCGCCTGGGTATAGCGCAGCAGCAAGCGGAGCAGCGTCCCGTTCCGGCTAATCTCCTGCCTGAATAGTGCCGCGCGCAGCCGGTAGGCGTAACCCGCGCTTTGCACAACCGCACGATTCGGCATGGTGCCGCCGCCCATGAAGAGGGCGACACCGATAACACCTTCGTTGCCGACCACGGCGATTTCGGCCGACGTGCCATTCTCCATGACGTAAAGCAGCGATATAATGCAGTCAGTCGGGAAATAGGCGTAATGCAACTCGCCCCCCGACTCATACCTCTTCGTGTTCACTCAATAACTGTTGAACCTGTTCGATAACAGTTGGCGTTAGTATCGCCGCTCCCCGCCTGTTTTTTTGCTTATAAAAACCTCTGGCACCTTCTTCTCGATACAGCTTGACTGAGCGCTTAACACTGATCTTGGTTACCCCAAAAGCGCGGACAATCTCCATTTGTTGAGTATGTCCATTGACACAGAATTGGGCCGTGATCATTCGGAATGATTGGGTATCTTCTTCAGTGTGGCTAAATACCGGTAAGCTTCCGTTGAAATAGGTAATGTTCCCTTCTTCTTTGATGAAAGCGAGTAAGGCAGTGATGTGGGTAACACCCAAAGGAAACATCGGCAATTGTAACTGAGGCATTTTGAAATTCCGGCAGAATATGCTGTGGCTTGATAGGGTAAAATTACCAATCAGGGATCATTTCAAAATCTGAGGTATTTAGCAAGGCGTTGTGGCCTTTTTCAGTATTTTGATCGCATCCGTTTGCTTTTTATAACGTTTTATTGGCACGTATAAAAATACGCTTTGGGTAGAGATCAGGGTGTCTGAAGTTCGGCAACAATAATGGCTTGCAGAGTGGTGTCACCGGGGCGGACGATTTTCTGATGATTCAGGAAGGCGATCAGCTCTGCCAGGATGAAAGTAGGTGTTACGTCACGTAAAACTGGTTGGGCGGCTTTCTCGGTGAGTGGCGGCGTGATTTTTTTGGTAGTCCCTACAAATCAATGCAGGTTGTAATATTTATCGATTTTTGGCATAGTGCAGCGCCAAACTTTGCAGCACTTATGGCATGAACCAGGCACCAACCAAA
>JAGXGJ010000069.1 GCA_024636875.1 Methylococcaceae bacterium
ATGTATTCAAATACTATATTTTTCAATTAGTTATGAATGCTGATTTTCCCTGTCAAAAGGGTTCCCTTTTGGTGTGTTGTCTACCAGACAAAACGTAGGGATCCTTTAATAGGCAGACATTAGGCAGATCATATCGTTTTGTTTCGTCAGTGGTAATCCGCCAGCCCGGTTGCAGGGATAGGTCGAGGCCTTGCCAGCTCATTAAACGGAACTAGGACTAGCGAGAGCATTTGAAGCATTTGAAAAGAAACTTACGATTTCGACAAAATCCGGCCATGCAAAATACTCTAAAGAAACTGCTGGCAATTATTTATTTGAAATAGGCTGACCATCAGGTTACGACCCTTATGCATAGCTCTGCATAAGGGTCGAAACCGGCCAGTCAATGTCAGATACAATTGAGACTAATTTTTGGAGTCATCAAATCAAGTCTGAACTATTACACATTTATATAAATGGCCCCGCACTTCCTGTTTAGTGTTTATGAGATAGCGAATCCACTGTCTTGACTATTACTTAAACCTGGTATCTTGATACCCCGGTTTACGAATCATCAACCCGGTCGGCTAGCGTAGTCAACCGCTTAACTAACGCCGTTAATTGTTCGTTATTTTCAGCACGCACTGTGGTATGAGCCACTTTGCGACCCTTTCGGGGAGCCTTGTCATAAAGATGCAAGTGCGCATGGGCAATAGCCAGAAGATCTTCAGTTAGCGGAAGTCCGCCGATGAAATTGATCATCGCGGTTTTGCCGACGGCTGTTGTCGCGCCTAAAGGCAGATCCAGTATTGCCCGCAAATGATTTTCAAATTGACTGGTTTCAGCGCCTTCAATCGTCCAGTGGCCGGAATTATGCACGCGCGGCGCGAATTCATTGGCAACCAATTTTCCATCTACCTCGAATAATTCCAGCGCCAGCACACCCACATAATCGAGCGCTTCCATCAAGCGTGATACATAAGCTTCGGCCTGCTGTTGCATAACATCAGCATCGCAGCATTCCGAAACACGGAGAATGCCGCCGCGATGC
Source organism: Methylococcaceae bacterium (assembly GCA_024636875.1). Taxonomy (GTDB): domain Bacteria; phylum Pseudomonadota; class Gammaproteobacteria; order Methylococcales; family Methylomonadaceae; genus JAGXGJ01. The sequence continues at coordinate 1,031 of JAGXGJ010000069.1, forward strand.
AGATTCTCGGATAGCGGATAGAAAACTATAGCGCCTGAAACATTACGCACTGCGATGATAGACACTTCCCGCTTGAACGAAACAAAGGCTTCGACGATCGCAAGTGCGCCTTCCAATTGCTTCCAGGCGGATTTTAAGTCATCAGCCGATTTCAACAAGGATTGGCCTTTGCCGTCATAGCCCAGAGTGCGGCTTTTTAAAATGGCAGGCCAACCAATAATTGCCATCGCCTGCTCCAGACTTTCAAGGCTGTCCACCGCCGCATAAGCCGGAGTAGGAATACCTAAGTCGTGGAAAAAGGTTTTTTCGAGCAGGCGATCCTGTGCAACCGCCAGGGCTTTCGGTGAAGGATGTACTTGTGTATGTGAGGCAAGAAATTCAGCCACATCGGCGGGCACATTTTCAAATTCATAAGTAACCACATCAGCGCGTTCTGCAAGCTCTGCGAGCAAGCGAGGATCGTTATAATCACCCTGCAGATGTTTACCCAGTTTGTTGGCACAGGCATCAGCAGATGGATCAAGAAAAATGAAATCCACCCCTAAAGGATAACCCGCTAATGCAATCATTCTGGCAAGCTGCCCGGCGCCCAGTATACCGACTATCATAAAATTTCCTCGCGGGGATCGGAATGCGCAAGCACTGTTTCGGTCTGCTCGCGTCTGAATTCATTTAAGGCGTCCCGATACTGGGTATGTCTATTACTGATAATGGCGGCTGCCAGCAACGCCGCGTTGATTGCACCCGCTTTGCCGATAGCCAGTGTCCCCACCGGAATACCTGCCGGCATTTGCACGATGGACAATAAGGAATCCATGCCGTTCAGGGTCTTGGACTGCACTGGAACCCCCAAAACAGGAAGCGTTGTTTTGGCAGCCGTCATGCCTGGTAAATGGGCAGCGCCCCCCGCCCCCGCGACAATCACTTCCAGACCCTTAGATTCTGCTGTTTCAGCGTAATGAAACAGTTTATCAGGAGTCCGGTGTGCCGAAACAACTTCAATCTCGTGGGGAATGCCCAACCGCTCGAGTGTTTCAGCCGCAAAGCGCATGGTTTCCCAGTCAGAGGTCGAACCCATGATGATGCCAACCAGTGCTGTCATTATGTTCTCCTTTCAGTAGCGGAATAATCCGGACGAATTAATAAAACAGCGCAGTATCGCATAAATGACGCGGTGATGTTTTCTAAATTGTGAAGGATTAATTTGAAGGGTAGAATGAGTTTTAAGAAAATGATAAAGTTTCTGCTGTTTAATAACGGATTCGAGCCCTGATGCAAATCTTGAATCTTTTAACCTTAGCTATTCAATCTTATGAAAACACATACCTTTACAAAAAAGTTCTTTTTTACTGCCTTGGGCAGCATTTTTATTACACTCTTTTTTACGGGCTGCTCAGATGATGAGAAAAAAACAGTAGCTGTTAAAACCATCCATAATCCCTTTGATCATTCTCATGATGTGCCAGTGACTGATATTCAAAAGCATAAATTCGAGCATGATTTTGCTGCACAATGCGTAGAAAGAGAATTGAAGAATTCAACTAATAAAGACGTGGATAAAGACCGCTTCTCTAAAACCTGTCTATGTGTTGCAACCGATATGATGAAAGATTTAACCGCCCAGGAAGCTGAAAAATTTCTTAAAGAACATGAAAACCCACGCTCGTTACAAATCAAGTATAACAGCGCCGTTTATCATTGCACGCAGCAGAAAACTGCTAGTAAAGGCTTTAAGACTTTTGAAGCGCCCAAGCCCAAACCCAAGCAGGAAGAGGGTTTTTTCAGCAGATTCTTTTAGGATTTCAAGCCCCTTGCAATGTGGATTTACTATTAAAATCTTCCGCTGACTCAGGATAAAGTAATAATCGTTTTTTCAGCCAGCTCTTTTAGAATCTGCAATCCGCCTGCGATAATGAATTCAGGATCAGGATGATTCGATTCGTCAGCCACTTGTTTTAAGCAATCCTCCGCTAATGGATATTCATGTTCCTGAATTATTTCCAGTAACCGGTAGGTAATTGGCGTAATTTCAATAAAATTGACATCATCTTCCCTGTTACGGTAAACAATGAGAAATGTTGCTTGTTCAGGCGCTTCCAAAGGTAAAAAAGCGGGCCCTATTTTTTGGACGGGATATTGATAAACCAGCGGCCAGGCTAATGGTGACAAAGCGATATTCCGGTTACGCAGATTATCCAGCTCCTGAGCGGAGGTAGCCACGTCTTCGCTGGCGATGGATAGCGCCATTTCAACCCATTCATAGTGCGCCAATTCCAGCGTAAACGGAAAATCATCCTGGCTGTCACGTTCATTTTGCAGATAATCCAGAAACTCTTCCGGGATTTGCGAAAAATGTGGAGTTTTGCACGAATGTTTTGCGAAAAAGTCCTGAGCAAGAGCGTACCATTGCGTGTCGTTAAGTATCTTTCTCAACACCGGAAAATTACCCGACAAGAAGCCCTCGATATTGTTAAAAAACAATTCCCTGTACATGGCCATGCGCGGCTCTTTAACATCGGCAGGCGCAGGATTATTCTCAGGGTCTCGTATATGGGCTGCAAATTCACGCTGCCTGGCATTAAAGTCAACACGCCTGTCAGTATTAAGCGTACTGTTTTTCATGCTGTATACTCCAGGCGCCTTGCATCGTTCTGATGGCATTAACTTCCTTCATTAAATCGGGCAAGGCGGGAATATTAAAATCGCGCTCCAGCAGGGTCGGAAACACGCCAAAAAGCTCGTAAGCCTCGCCTAACAGTTTCCATACAGGATCAATAATTCCAGCCCCGTGCGTATCAACCAGAAAATCTTCAGCCTCCTGATAATGTCCGGCAATATGGGCGTAAGCAATACGGTGCGCGGGCATAGCCTTTAAAAAAGCCTCGGCATCATAATTGTGATTGACGCTGTTGACGTAAATATTATTAATATCAATTAATACGTCACAGTCGGCTTCTTCAACAACTGCATTAAAGAACTCTATCTCAGTCATTTCCTGACCGGGATCTGCATAATAGGACACGTTTTCGATAGCTATTTTTTGCTCCAGAATGTCCTGCACGCGCTTAATACGGGTAGCGACATGCGTAACGGCTTCCGAGGTAAACGGAATTGGCATCAGATCATATAAATGCCCATCTTTACTGCAATAACTCAAGTGTTCACTGTAAAGCTTCATTTGATGTTCGGCCATGAACAGTTTGACATCGCGCACTAATTTTTCATCCAGCGGATCAGTGCTGCCTATCGACAACGATAAACCATGACAAACAAAATCAAAACGTTCGGTCATTGCGCGGAATTGTTTGCCGAATTTGCCGCCGATGGTAATCCAGTTTTCGGGTGCGACTTCATAAAAATCGACCTCTTTGGGAGGCGCTTCAACAAGCTGACCTAAAAAAGGCCGTCGCAGCCCCAAACCGGCACCGTATACGAGATGTTGAGTTGTGCCCATAAGAACACCTGTGCGTGATTTGTCAGGACTGGAAGGCATGGTCTGTCATGCCTCCCAAATTAAATTATTTAACTTGGGCACAAGTAATGCCCAAGTTAACTCTTATTTTGCTGGAGTTGCCGGGGTCGCAGGAGTTGCCGGCATTTTCATTTTATCGCCGCAAGCACCTTCTTTTCCTTTCATTGATTCGCCTTTCATCATTTCGCCACAAGCGCCTTCCTTACCTTTCATCATGGCGCCACAAGCCGCTTCCAGACCCGGCTTCATTTTGCCATCCTTCATCATGCCGCCGCATGAACCTTCGGCAGCTTTAGTTGCTGCTGCCGGAGCAGCAGTGGAAGATGTTTTCTTGCCTGCACATGCACCTTCCGGCGTTTTAGGCTTGGCCATTCCACCCATAGCGGCTCCACAGGCCATTTCACCTGTTTTTTTGGCTGCATCAGCAGCAGCGACCTGCATATAACCGGTCGGCAATTCAGTCATGCCGAATGGATTAGCTTCAGCATTAGCCGCGGTTGCAGCAAACGTTGACATAAAAGCAACACCCATAGCCGCGGCTAAAGGTGTTTTATTGATTTTTCTCATTTTGACTCCCAAATGTTATTGTAAATATTCGATTGGTTTGGCTTATCGAATAAGGCTATCATACCAAAGACGAATGAATAAAGAATGAATATCCTTTTATCCAGGAAAAGTACATACGTCAAGACTGTGCAGACAATGAAGAGTTCCAGCGATTTAACGTAGAGCCGCCCCTTGTGGGTGATCAATGGACCTACAAACAGGGGTAGACACAAGTCCTGCCCCTATCTGACCTTGAACTGTAGGCTAGGATGTTTTCTCTTTAAACTCGCACAAGTCTTCAATTACGCAACTCTGGCATCGTGGTTTTCTGGCAATGCAAGTATATCGCCCATGCAGGATCAGTAAATGGTGAGCATCGTTTTTATGATTTTTAGGCACCCATTTATCCAGCTTGCGCTCCACGTCCAGAACATTTTTACCAGTCGCAATTCCGGTACGGTTACAAACCCTGAATATATGTGTATCCACAGCAATCGTAGGGTGCCCGAATGCAGTATTAAGAATTACATTAGCTGTTTTTCTGCCCACTCCTGCCAATGCTTCAAGTTCTTCCCGGGTTTTTGGCACTTGACCTGCGTGTTTATCCAGCAACTGCCGGCAAAGCTTAAGAATATTTTCACCCTTGGCATTATATAAGCCGATAGTCTTGATGTAGTCTTTCAAGCCTTCTAAACCCAATGCCAAAATAGCCTGCGGCGTATTGGCGACGGCAAATAACCGGGCGGTAGCCTTATTTACCCCTTTGTCGGTCGCTTGCGCGGATAATACCACCGCAACCAGTAATTCAAAAGGGCTGCTATAATTGAGCTCTGTGGCCGGTTCAGGTATCGCTACAGCCAGTCTGTCAAAGATAGCCTGGCGTTTTTTTTGATTCATGGTGTTTTCGAAATAATAGCATCAAGCTCCCTCTCCTGCTGGAGAGGACCGGGGTGAGGGGAGTAAAATCAAATACTTGAATCCCCCTCATCCCGGCCTTCTCTCTCAAGGGCTAATCTATGCACACATCTTGGATGTATGAAGAAATAGCCCTCTCCGAAGGCACAGGTATCTACACAACTTTTCTACATAGAAAAAACAATAGCTTGTAACAATGCCAGGCTCCCCCTCCTGCTGGAGAGGGATGGGGAGAGGAGAATAAAATCAACTAGTTATATCCCCCTCATCCCAACCTTCTCCCTCAAGGGAGAAGGAGCAGGCACTTGTGTAGATACCTCTGCTCCGAAGGGAGAGGGCTAACACTCCGAAAGATGTGTGCATAGATTAGCTCTCAAGGGATAAGGAGCGCCCACTTGTGTAGATACCCATGCCCGCTGGGAGAGGATGTTTTTAGAAATCTCAACGACCATGTCCGGAACCGGTAGCCTTGCAGTTTTTAAATGATTTCAAACAGGACCGGTTTTTAGGCTCATGAGAAAGCCATGCGATATCCTGAGCAATTCATTATAATTAGCTATTCAGGGCCTGCCGATACACATCAACTGTTTGCTTCACGCATTTATCCCATGTAAATTCGGCACTTCTTGCCAGCGCTTTCTGTGAGAGATGTTGCCTGAAGTCATGGTCGCCGACCAGTCTTAGAATGGCTTGGGTTACTGCTTGATCGTCATGCGGATTGATCAACAAGCCAGTATCACCCACCACTTCGGGCAATGAAGAAGCCTCCGAAGAAATAACCGGCACACCGCACACCATCGCTTCCAGTGGCGGCAAGCCAAAGCCTTCGTAAATGGAAGGATAAATCAGCGTAAACGCTCCGGCTATTACCATTGCCAGTTCTTCGCGCAGCAAATAACCGATCTGGCGCACTTCCCCAGCGCGCACCAGGGGCGCAATTTGCTGTTCCAGCGCCGATGTGCGCCAACCATTCATACCCACCAATACCAAAGGAAAATCCTTGCGGATTTGTTGGGGTAACTGCATGTAGGCACGCAATGCAACCTGCAGATTCTTCCTGGGTTCGAGAGTGCCCACTGCCAGCAGATAGCGTCCATGGACCAGGTCGTGGCGACTCAATACCGGCAGAGTATCCACAACAGTCCGAGGATAAAACAAAGACTCTACCCCCAATAACACGGGTTTGATAAGTTCAGACTTTACGCCGAAAACATCCATTATCTCGCGTTTGACAAACTCTGAATCGGTAAGAATGAGCGAGGCGCGGCGCAGACCCGGCTCAAAATACATATTCATGGCACGCACCCTTTCCACCGGATGGGTGTCAGGAAAACGAATCCAGGATAAATCATGTACGGTGATTACTGAAGGTCCGTTGAACTTGAAGGCCAGAAAATTTGGCTCGTGATAAAGCTCCGCCCGATTTGATAGCACGCCACGAGTGAACCTGTTTTGCTGCAAAAACCGGTTGACCGAATAGGCATTAGGCATAAACCGCTTGAACAAGGCCTTGATGGTTGCAATATGATAAACAGGCCTGTCCCGAAGTTCTTTACTCCATCCGGAGCCGTAAAACAAATCGAGCTCCAGTTCCGGTAGTGTCTGCAATCCTTTAGCCAATTGATAAGTGTATTGCCCGATACCCGTAAGCGGCGACAGCAAGGCCGTGGTATTTAATGCAACTTTCATGATCTTAACTCAGGAATATCTGCGGCGCCAAGCATCCACTGCAAGGTTTCCTGCAAGGTTGGCTGCCAAATATTGCCGACAACACTATTCAATTTTGCCGGACTGCCGCATAAACGATGAATCTCATTGTCCCGGACAAAGGCAAGGTTTACTTTGACTTGCGGATGATAACCCGTTATCTGGCCCAGCAAGTCAAGCACAAATTTCAGCGTCACAGGTTTGCCGGAACAAATGTTATAAACCTCCCCTGGCTCTGCTTTTTTCAACAACTGCAAATAAGCTTCACAGACAAAACGCACATCGTTAAACTCCCGCTCTACCTCAATATTGCCCAACTCAACCAGTTCTGCACGCCGCGTAAAATGAGCCACCAGCTTCGGGATAATAAACGACTCCGGCTGCCCGGGACCTATATAGTTAAATGGACGCACAAAAAACAACGGCAGCCGGTCCAGATAAGTTATTGCCATGTATTCCATAGCGAGCTTGCTCATCGCGTAATGGTTTACCGGCGCCGGCGGCTGTTCTTCAGTGATAGGCGACTGCTCGCAGTTACCATATACATTGGCGCTACTGGCCAATAAGATGCTGCGCGGAGGCTGGGCAAGAGCCGCCAAGGCATCCAGTAAATTGAGCGTGCCGATCACATTGACCTTATAAAAAGCACTAGCATCTGCGTGTCCCACAAAACTGATGGCGCCCAGATGAACAACTGCTTCCGGCGCAGCATGCACCACCTCCCGCCTCACTGCCTTGGGGTCTTTCAGATCGGCCTGCAAGGCGACAACTTCGTGGCCATAGTCGTAAGCAGCCTTGATAAAGTGTGTACCGGTGAAACCATGAGCCCCCGTAAGCAAAAGCTTCAAAATGAGGACCCTTCTATATTACGCCGCAAATCAGCTTCCACCATCATTTGACACAACTGCTCCAGCGTAGTTTTTGGCTCCCAGCCCAGTTGAGCCTTGGCCTTGGCGGGGTTGCCAATCAGCAATTCGACTTCAGCCGGTCGATAAAACTTAGGGTTGACCCGTAACACGGTTTGCCCGACTTTTAAGCCCTGCTCCACTTGCTTTTGTACGCTCTCCCCCTGGGAGAGAGTTGGAGTGAGGAAAGAGTCAATAGCAGCAATAACGGCATATTCCCCATCGCCATGCCCTTTGAATTCAAGTTCTACGCCAATTGCCTTAAACGCCATACGCACAAAATCGCGCACCGTTTCGGTACGATTAGTGGCCAAAACGAAGGTATCAGGTTCGTCAGCCTGCAGTATGCGCCACATGCCCTCCACGTATTCCTTGGCGAAGCCCCAATCGCGTTTGGCATCTATATTGCCAAGCTCCAGAACTTCAAGTTTACCCTGGTTAATCTTGGCTACAGAGTCTGTAATCTTGCGCGTGACAAACTCGCGTCCGCGCAACGGGCTTTCGTGGTTAAATAAAATACCGCTGGAACCAAAGATATCATAACTTTCGCGGTAATTTACCGTCATCCAGTGCGCATAAAGTTTGGCCACCCCATAAGGACTACGGGGGTAAAACGGCGTGTCTTCCGTCTGGGGTATAGCCTGAACCTTGCCAAACATTTCCGACGTGGAGGCCTGATAAAACCGGACTTTGGGATTGACCAGACGTATGGCTTCCAGTAAATTGAGCGCACCAATTCCTGTGATCTGTGCCGTCGTGGTTGGCTGGTCAAAGCTGACGCCGACAAAACTTTGTGCCGCCAGATTGTAAATTTCATCTGGCTGAACCTTCTGAACCAGCGTGATGCTGGAGCCCAAGTCCGTCAGATCGTATTCGACCAGATGCAGATTCGGGTGATTTTGAATCCCCAATTCTTCGATGCGCCAGAAGTTGACTGAACTGGTGCGGCGGAAAGTACCGTAGACCGTGTAGTCCTTGCCTAGCAAGAGTTGTAAAAGGTAAGCGCCGTCTTGGCCGGTAATGCCAGTAATAATAGCTTTTTTCATAATTTCCTTCATTTAATATTTATTTGTTTTTCGTAATAGAATTTTTGAAGTAATCTGTATCAGTTTCTTCACAATGGTTTTACTGTCAGCTCTGTTCATAAAATAACCTGATTAGCAAGAAACTTCAGCCAATGCACACCGCTTATAATAAACGTCGTTCCGGCATGGATTGCCGGAGCCGAAGACCGCGTAAGCGAATCCAGAAGGCCAAGGATGGCATATTGAGGCTACATCCTTGTAGCCTAGATACCGGCAATCCATGTAGGTATAGGAGCCAAAGTTGGTAAAGCGACCTTTGTAATACCCTCACCCTAACCCTAACCCAAAGGGAGATGGTACTTTGTGTCGCTTTACCAACGTCGGACTCTATATGACGATTTACAGGAATCGCTGAAGTATCTTGCTAATCAAGTAAAATAATTCCGTAACTTCTTGCCTGATTCATTAATCAGCTGTGATGGCATGGTTGGATCTTTTATTAATACATCAACCTTACGCCCACCCAGTCTAATGAATAGCCGAGCCGCCAGCTTAAATTCCGCCTGAATACGATGCTCAAGAGGCCGTTTCGGCTCTACCAGCAGATCAATATCACCGCCGCGCCGGGTGTTTTATCCGCACGACTACCAAACAATCGAACAACCGCATCGGAACCCAGTTGGTTGGACGCCTCAAACTTAATAATCTCGCGTGCTTTTTCGTTCAGTCGCATAGTGTTTCCTGATTACAACCATAGAGTAAAATGCGAATTAAGAGCTAAATATCTAAAGCACCGAAAATAAGCCCTCTCCGGAGGGAGAGGGTTGGGTGAGGGGAAATCAGATTAACATAACCCTTTGTTTCATATTTTTAAATTTAGCTCTTAATTCGCATTAAAATCTTATTCTACCAGATGCAGATTGGGATGGTTGTGGACACCCAGCTCTTCTACACGCCAGAAATTGACTGAACGGGTGCGCCAGAACGTACCGTAGACCGTATAGACCTTGCCTGGCAAGAGTTGTGAAAGGCAAGTGCCGTCTTGGCAGGTAATGCCAGTGATGATGGCTGATTTATTCATTTAAGTTCCCTGACCCCATTTATTTTTTATATTATAAGGGGTTTGACCCTGCATTTTTTTAGATCATCCTAATCATGGTGGATTGCCTGGTGACGAATCTAACTTACGTATTAACAAAGAAGCTGGATGCTGATAAACAGGTTCAGGTAACTCTTTGTGTTGACTTTTCAATAATTCCACCCATTCGTCAACGACAACACACAACTGTTTAAACACATCTACTTCATTATCACCATAACAACAATGTTCAATCAAGCCTAAAGCCGAACCCAAATAGCAGCCATCTTCTTCAGACCACTCCACTATTTTCAAATATCTGTCGCTGTCTTTCATAAAGCTAGACATCTCCTAACTTTTGCTTAACTAATTTTTCTTGTTAAGGGTTTTGCATCGTCACTCAACTTCCCAGATATAGAGTCCGACGTTGGTAAAGCGACACAAAGTACCCTCTCCCTTTGGGAGAGGGTTAGGGTGAGGGTATTACAAAGGTCGCTTTACCAACTTTGGCTCCTATATGGTTACACGAGCACCATTTGGATGCTCATAATTTCGATGACTATCTTTACCACCCCGATTAACAAAACCCGTTTTCTCTAAACTACTCAATAATTTTCTAATTTTTGCCGGCATTTTATAATCTACACAAGATTATTGATTTTTTATGATAAATTTTACTATCACACATCACTCTTTCTAATTCCAATATAAAACTTCGCAAATCCATGTCAAAATAGCATGATAATCCAATTATGTGAAACCAGAAAAGATAAGGCTGTGTAAAAAATAAAGGTGTCAATAATTAATGCAAACAAAAAAGGGGACAGACCCGAATGGCACTTACTTAAGCCGAGACGCTGTAAAACCAGTCAGTTAGGACCCGCCCGAGTTGCAGTCAGATAAAGACCTCCAATTTTACGTCCGTGTTTTACGGTTTCGGGCGGCTTCCCCCAAGTTTTCCGCCGGCTTGATGACATCGTAAGTAACTGTTTTATCGTAACTAAGCCGTTAAGTAAGTGCCATTCGGGTTTGACCCTGCATTTTTTCACGCCTCACGGTTTTTTTACGAAGCCACAGAATCAAAACGATGAATGCGCAAGAGTTCGTCATGCAGTGAAGTTTCAGCCACTTCAGTATCGTAATCAGCTTGCAGTCCAAGCCAGAAACCAGGCGTAGTGCCAAAGAACGCAGCCAGTCGCAAGGCCGTGTCCGCTGTGACAGCACGCTTGCCAGCGCAAATAGCCGAAATACGCGCATCAGTGACGCCGATCGCCTTTGCCAGCCGATACTGGCTAATCTGCAGCGGGATGAGAAATTCCTCGCGCAACACCTCGCCTGGGTGAATGTTGGGTAGTCTATTCATATTGTTTCCTCAGTGGCAATCACAAATTTCGACCCGTTCCGCGTGCTCATCACTCCAGACAAAACATACCCGCCACTGGTCATTGATGCGGATTCTCCATTGCCCTTTACGATTTCCTTTTAGTAATTCCAGCCGGTTGTTGGGCGGAATACGCAAATCATTAAGGCGCCTGGCATTATTAATCATGCGCAGTTTGCGTCGTGCCACCGCCTGAATTTGAACCGGTAGTTTTTTCGAGAACTCGCCTTCCCAAACCCTGTTCGTTTCTTCGTCATGGATCGTTGTAATCATATAATAAATACTATCGCCAGACGGAGCTATTGTCAAATCGTAGTGAAGCTAAAGGTACTTAAGGGATCTGACCATTTTATAATTATTGTCAGCCCAACTTTGACGTACCTCGCTAACGCGACCGGGAAACTTATCTATAGTGTCCGCTTTGTTGTAGCAGGGGATTACAACCGAAAATCCAGACAAAGTTATCCCTGTCTATCTATAAGTTCGCCATACTGGTATCTACACTAGCAACGCCTTCCTCGCCAAAGCGAGCAGGGGGAATGGCTATCCTGCGCACTCAGACCGATCCCAAACAGGGGCGCCAAGATAAAGATCGGTGTCACCGATATGTTCAAGTAACCTGCCACCCCTTTCAAGTACTTTACGAGCGATGTACTCTTCATCGGCTTTGCTCGGGTCAATAAGATAGAAAACTTCGCCAGCGAAGCAACGCATGCTTGGCCGAGTCAGCCATTTGAAGTAATGAACGCTACCCTCACCTACCCCCAACACTGTAGCCTTTGCCGAGGGTATAAGTACCTCAAGACGTAAGGTGCGCCAAAAATTACCACCGTAAATCCTGTTGATTCCGTGTACGAACATTAATTTCTGGATTTTGCTGTTGAGAGGCAAATTCATATTACTTTCGATTTTATGCTGCAATTGGACGCGGTAGGGTGCGAACAGGAAGGATGTCGCGGGGGTAGATGACAGCAAAGCCACAACAAACAGCATGCCATAACCCGGCAACCGTTGCGGGAGGAGGTAAGCAAGAACCCTCAAGGAGTAGGCGCAAAGCGCAAGCTTGCATAATTGCAGCATACCTTCAGAGTGCCGTAGTAACTGATCATCCGTATACTCGACCGCTGAAATAATCCAGAATCCCGTCAGCACGCCAGTGACTCCCAACAGGCCAATGAATTCCAGGGCTTCTAACTCGCATTGTGTAGTGCCTCCGTTCCCCAGCCAGGATTTCACCCCTCGTTTCCCCAACCGGTGCGCAAGCCACCAGAACACGCCGACAAAAGACACGAAGACCAAAGTCTTCACGCCGTAGAGAACCAGATTAATCCGGGTCGAAGTCTTCATGCCGACGAATTGACTAAAGCCAATGTAATTATCAACAAAGTCCTTGAGGATGGTGCCAATGCGCATGAGGAAACGGTCTGAGGTCGAGAATGCCAGATCAGATAGATCGACGGCAACAGAGTGCGTCGTCACCAGATAGCGGTTGCCGACGTAACCAACTACAAAGGCAATGACCAGTGCAAGGCTCAATTTTACAGCCGACTTGGCCCGGCCGGTAGCAGCAATGACAAGCGTGAGGGGGAATAACACAAATAATACCCTCATCGGTGCTTCCAATGACATTAAGAAGACGACCGAGGATGCTATTACCAAACCACGCCACTCCTTATGCCAACACGCGCGATAAGAGTGGACAGCGATCATTAAGGTGAAAACAACATTAGCCAAATGCGATTGTTGCCCAAACACATAATCGGCTTCGTGTACGCCAAAGGGAAGGAAATACAGGGAAGTCAGAAGCAAGGACTTAACCCAGTTACGGAAAACTGTCTCAAGAGTTAGGAATGTGATCAGGAAAAACACTGAAAAGTTGATAACCGATCCCGCGGCATAGGCGCTATAGCCAGTCAGTCCGAGTTTCAGTGCCGGAGCAATAAACAGGTTTGCGCGAAACAGTATTAGTTGATTGCCATAGAAGAAGTCATGCGGGAGCAAGCTCATTTCGTCGACCATAGCTTGCGCTAAAACCTGAATCGACGCACTGTCCGAGTGAAAAAACGCGGGGTAATAGTAGAAGTAGAAGGCTGTGCTGAAAGCAAATCCTGTCAGCCCCACCAGTGCAAATACCGCCCAGCGACTGCCCCAAGAGAAATATGTAAAATTATTTTTGATAGCACTAAGAGAATTCATCGTTTTTATTGCTTTCGGTCATAGATATGTTCGGGATGTATGCTTTTTACCAGCAAACTTATTCACTGCTGGGACGTTGCCGTATGATAAGAGCCACGATAAGGAAAACCTTGTGCATATCAATAGCGTTGTTTTATTCAGGAAATTGAACTTAAGATCATGCCGTCTCATTGATTCGTCTCTTCAATTAAATATTAAATAAATTCAAAACGCTCTGATCTATGCGGCAAGCATAAGAGATTAATAAACCCCATGGACTCCGTGTATATGTCACAGCTCATTCGTGTGCGTATCCTTTCTTCGGTTAGAGTTACAAGCTTTGGATACCCTTCACTTAGTTCATAAAATCTGTACCCAAGTGAAACCAAGTTCCCCCATAACTCTAATGGATAATGCCGTAAAAAGGGGCAGACCTTATTACTTCTTATTTTTCAAAACATCTGTTTTTGGGGAATATAGCGGCAAGTAATTGCTGCGCGCTTTGATTCCACGTCAGCCAGGGCATACCATCTGACAGCGGGGTTTTATCCTCAGCGCTGAGTATAAGCCAGTGTTTAAGTGTATCTGCAAGAACTTGTGGCTCTGTCCCTTTAAAGTAATAGGCATGTTCGCCCGCCACCTCGCGAAATACGGGTATGTCCCGTGCGATGATGGGCAGTTTGTGCTGCGCCGCTTCAATAAGTGGCAAGCCGAAACCCTCACCCTCACTGGCGGCAATCAGACAGGTGCTCGCTGCATATATCTTTTCCAGATATTCATCGCTGACCCCTTCCAGCCAGAACAAGTGTTTACCTGATTCCTTATGCTTACGAAGTTTTGCCACAATTTGTGGAATAGTCCGGCGTTGGTTATTCGGCAATGGCGTCCACCCTTCGTTACCGACAATCACAAGATTCACCTGATGCCCCTGCTCCCAAAGCAGCTCAAATGCAACTAAAGTCTGCAAATGACCTTTGCGAGGCTCCAGGGTACCGACCATGACAAAAGTAGGCGTTTCGCTGATCGTTTTCAACACCTTTTCAGCGTTGTCAGGCAAACCTGTAGACGGCGACGAGGCAATTACATCGGCGCCGAGATGAACTGCATCAATCACCAGTTGTTCCTTGCGTACTGGCGTGTTGTTTTCCAGCCATAAACACAATTCATCTGCGACCGCGTTAGAGATACAGATCAATCGGGAAGAAAATTCGGCAATCGTTTTAAGCCATGTTGCATGAATGATGTCTGCGCCATCAGGGAAAAACTCCGGCCTAAGCACAGGAAGCAAATCGTAAACCAAAAAATTAATCGATATACCTGCTGCTTTCCACTTCAAATAAATGCCAGACCTCGCTGCATTGATGGCGGCGTCAGGACAAAAATCGAGGCCATAAAATACATCGCTCTGGTCTAAGTCAATCGGCGCATCGCAAAGATTTGCCTGTTCGATTCTGAGTATCTTGCAGGTATAAGACCTCGCGTATCGATAGTGCCATTGTCCACCCTGATTTGTCAAATAGACAGGCTCAACCCTGAACCCTTTGGGAGGAATTTTTATCAGCTCCAACAATTGCGCACGAACAACGCGCTCGATGCCTGTTTTTAGATCGTTTCGCACTATGCCGGACACATCTATTAACAGTTGGCGCAGCGATGGTTCAGGCAAGAATGCTGACGCTGCTACCGATTTCGCTACAAGTTCAATGGCTATGTTTTCAGAAGGGAAATTATCCAAAGCGGCTATGGATTTCACCAAGGCATGCCCATCGGTTGCTGCTCGTTGGTAAATAGACTCAATAGCCTGAGCATATCTATTGGCGCACGCACCGGGGTCATGTTGAGTGAGAACAAGTTCCCGAGCACGGGCAGCCAGTTGCTCACGCCGCGCACCATCCTGCCAGAGCGTTTCCAGGGCTTCCGTCAGTTCGGCATCAGTAAATTCATCAGGAAGCATCCATAACGCATCCTCTGGCAAATCAGCCATGGAACCGTTGGCATTGACAATAGTTGGCAAGCCGTAGTTCATACAGTCCAGAACGGCTGCCGACGTTTCACCGCGTGAAAGCGTACGCAATTGCACGCCTATGTCAGCGGCCGATAAATATTGACGAAAAACTGTAGTATCTGCCCAACCGGTGATGAAAATACGCTTTTTGAGGCCGCTTTTTTTAATCGTTTTTAGCAGTTCCGCTCCATAATCACCGCCATGATTTTCTCCCACGAACACCAGTTTGCAACGCTCATTTTTGGCTAATGATGAATGAAGCCAGGCATCAAGCAAGCGTTGATTGAGTTTGGTTGGTGCAAGTAGACCAAAGCTGCAAACAACAAAATCATCTTCTTTCAGGTTTAATCCACGACGACCGACTGACTTGTCAATACTTAAAGCAGGAATTCGCAAGAGAGGGATAACTAACCAGCTATCTGAAGCTTCCCCTCCATACCATTGTGTGCCCAGATATCTGGAATATTGGGAATGCACAATCACACCCAAAGCGTTTTGCAACACTTCAAGATTCGCGGGATACATTTCTTTTACTGCATCAATTTCGTTCCCAGAAAAACGCATCTGAGCTGCTTGATACCCATGTGATTGATACAAGGCATCTACCCATGCCCCAGGCATATCACCAGTAATTTCCTCGTGCGCCAATACGCCACTCAGAAAGAAGTCGTGAAGCACAACCACACCCGGATACTGGCGTAACAGCCCAAACATGTGTGAATGAAAGGGACTGTTGCCAAACTGATAAAGCACGCGGTCGTAATCCGATGTGTTTTGTTGGAACCATTCAACACTGCGTATTGGGCAGTTAGCAATGATCCATGGATCTGAAATGGTCTGCTGCGAAACGACCACTTCAATATCATAATAAAGGGCGAGCTCGGGCAAAAGCTCAGCGCTATAATCACTGATACCGCTGCGCGCCGGCGGCAGCGGCGAGACATACGCAAGCTTGGGGCGGCGAGTGGACACTACCCCCGTCAATGGCTGGCTGACCTTTTTTTCATGTAATGCCTCAAGTGCGGCAATTGCAAGTCGTGCGCTGACATTCCATGAAAATTTTCTGGCTTGCCGCAAGCCATGCTCACGCAATTGAGTGCGCCAGGCGTCATCCTGTAAAGCAAAAGCCATTTTTTGGGCTATAGCTTCCGCAGAATACGGGTCGAACAATGCCTCTTCCCAGCCAATCACTTCGGGCACACTGGTGGTATTGGACCCAATCACAGGTGCTCCACACGCCATGGCTTCAAGAATTGGCAAGCCAAAACCTTCGTGTTTGGAGGGGAAAACAAATAAGGTGGCAAGGTTATAAAGTGCTATCAAATCTTTATCAGGTACATAGCCTGTCAAAATCAGCTCATTTTCAACCAGGCCAGCCTGTTTGGCTGCTTGAATCAGATTATCACGGTCGCTTTCCTGGATTTTACTAACGATGACAAGCTGGTGTTCTTCTCGCAACTCTTGCGAAAGCATACTGTAAGCCTTGATTAACCCGTCAAAGTTCTTGCGTGTATCAAAACCGCCAGGCACATACATCACCATCTTGCGCTCTATGCCATAAAGTTGGAGCAGTTGTTCAATTTGATCATGGGTGTAATCAACAGGACTGAAAATTTCATCTACCGCAGTAGAAATATTAACTACTTTATTTTCAGATAGGCCTAGAGTTTCTATGCCTTCATTTCTTGTTGCTTCTGAAATGGAAAGCAGCAAGCCGGCATTTTTTACTGATTCAATTTTCCTGGTGTAATATTCATGCTGCACTTGCGTTGGCAAGTATTTTTTTGGATCCAAATAGGGGATTAAATCATAAAGGATAACTGCTGTATTTTGACCCGATGTAAACGTACCCACAGACGTAACTGCATCATCAACAAAGCCTTCAAACAAGCTGGTAAGTAAAATGACATCCGGGTTAATCTGCTGTAAATAATGTTCGCGAATCAATTCTGCCGCTCTGGCGCGCCAGCAATTTTCGGGGTAGTGTTCTGCAACTGACAACGGCGCTTCAAACACCCGAATTCGCTCTAGGGGTATTAACTCCTTAAAGGCATGGCGAATGTCCAGGATACTTTCTGGAAAAGCTGCATTTAAAACCAGCCAAATTTCATGCTCACCTGCATTGCGAGCCATGGCCAGTGTTAGTGACAAGGAATAGCGACCTATGCCACGGAATCGGCTTTCGGTTTGTGCCCCTTGCATGTCAATTAGGATGCGCATCAGTTTTTCCTCGCTTCGATGGCCTTTTTGAGATCGGTATAGATGAGGGCTGCTCGGGGCGAGAGATTGTTTATGGACTCTTCTGGTATGGTCGGCGGATACACTGCTGCAACTGAATTTTGTGGGTTGGAGCCAGTCCCAGACAAGCGGCTGGCAATGCGCTTGGGCAAACGAATGGCCCATCTCACTGTGCGAGCGGGTAAAACCAGCGTCCACTTGGCGGCTTGCATGATTTTGCGCAGCGGCCAGGTGAAGCGCCAGAATTTGCTGGCGTAGATACTTTGTTGTTCCTGTCTGAGTTGGTCAGCTACCGTCCACCAATGGTGGGATGAGTAGGTGAGCTCATGGACTTTGGCTCTAGTCGCGTTTAATTCGTTTTGCAATCCCTGTGCATGGGTTTGAAGCTGGTTGGATTCGTTTTGCAGCCACTGGGCATGGGTTTGAAGCTGGTTGTATTCGTTTTGCAGCCACTGGGTATGAGTTCGCAGCTGGTTGAGTTCTGTCTCCAAACACCCGGTATGCTTATTGAGTTCTTCGACTCTTTGCTTGGTCGCATCCCATTCGTTTTGTAGCAATTGGACATTACTCTTACGGCGTTCACCGATGACTTGGTGCTGAGTGTACTGTTCTTTTGCCAGACTGAGTTCGGCGGCAAGACTTTCGGCTTTCTGACGCTCAGCCGCAAGCTTTGTCTCCAACTGCCCCGTCCACTTGCAGAGCTGTTCGATTCTTTGCTGGGCAGTATTCCATTCGTTTTGTAGCCATTGAGCATGGCCCTCAGCTTGCTGATCATACCTTTCAGCCAAAGTATTCAAACTCAGTCCGTAGGAGCGCTCAAAGGGCTCGTCAAATAGTGCAAGAACATCTTCGGTGGCTTTTTTTTGAGCAATGACGGCGTAGTCGGGACTTACACCATCAAGAACATTGATTAAAGTGGTTTGCTGGGCTGTAGCGAGGCTGGGCGACTCTTGCAGGTACAGAGTTTTGACTCGCTCAAACCCCGCATACTCGACAACAAAGGTTAATAGTAGTGCGGGTATGGGTCTTTGATGTGTGGGATCCAGATAAAAACTTGACGTACCGACCAGCAAATTTTCAGAGTTCGGCGTCTCCAGAATCAATAAGCCACCGGGCTTTAATACGCGGTATGCTTCATCGACCAATTGGCGCAGCGCTTCAAAAGGGATGTGTTCAACAACATGAAAAGCTGAAACTACACTCAGACTATCGGCTGCCTGTCCTCGCAGATAATCAAGGACATCAGTCTGATAAACATCCAGATTTAGCTCTCGACAAGCTAATAGCATGCCTTCATCGAGATCGACGCCCTTTGCCTGGAAGCCATTGCGTTGTGACAGCTCCAGCCATTCTCCTCGTCCGCAACCCAAGTCCAGAATCTCTGGCGCCTCATAAACCGATTTTAATGGCTCGACAAAGGGCAGATAAACTTCCAAACGTGATTCAATCAGCTCTCGCGATCCGCGATGACGCTCTTCAAATGCCCGATAAAAATTTGTGTATTTGTGATGTTCTGCCATCATTCCAGTAATTGTCTTATAACTTTGGCCGGTATCCCGGCATAAATCGTATTTGGTGGAATATTACCTGATGCAATAGACCCTGCTCCAATCACCGCATTATCACCTATATTATAGGAGCCAAAGTTGGTAAAGCGACCTTTGTAATACCCTCACCCTAACCCTCTCCCAAAGGGAGAGGGGACTTTGTGTCGCTTTACCAACGTCGGACTCTATACATGGTCCCAATACTATCGCATTAGAAGCAAAGTAGGGTGGCCAGGCTTCTTTGCCTACCGATTCCAACACCCAAAGTATGGGTTCACCAATGTGGCGGGCAGAAAAGCATTGCCCACCCTGCTTGATTTGCCCAGGTTTTGTACGTGCAGTTCGCCGCTCATAGTTTATCTTCCCTGTTCCTCATTAATTTTTCTTTTTTATAGTGTGTTTGAACTTCAAAACCGCGAAGTTCAACTCGATAGTGGTTTCTGTGTCGCTTGTTTGCAAATCGTCATCAAAGATTTCGGCAATAAGTTCGCCGCTTTTTTGCATAAGCGTTTTTTGATTGGTCTCGTCTTTCACTACAGAGAGCTCTTTGATTTTTCTTGATAGCTCTCTGATTTTTGAGAATGTTTCAACTATTGAAATGGTCGCTTGGGTTGCTTGTGGGCTTTTGAGTATTGTGGCCAGCATATACAAGCCTTTTTCAGTAAACGCTTTGGGGTTAACCGTAGAGTGTTTGAGCCTATTGAACCGGTGGAAATTTTCCACCAGTTCAATTTTTTCAGGCTTTGAAAGCTCAATGACATATCCAACAGGGAACTTGCCAGGATTATTCGCAACGGCTTTATTAATATCTCTTGTCTCAACCCCATAAATTTCGGCCACGTCAGCATCAAGCAAGACGCTTTCGTTTCTGATCTGAATGATCAGCTCATTTAAATTCTCAAATTTTGCTGCGTTCATTATTTCACCCCATCTTCCGCCAAAAGACCCAGAGGCGGGCTAAGAAGCCACGCGCCGGAACTCCATTCTGGTTACTGGCAAATAGTCGGCCGCGAGGCGACCGGAATACGCAAGCGTACGAAGAAATGAGCGGCATTATAAACGATAACCTCTCCATGAGTCACTCATAAACACGCTGGTGTCGCATACGAACTGCCATCGTTATTGCTATTTCCCCCAGGCTATCACCGGTAGTCTGGGCCAGGACTTGCCGGACTGGAATGGGCTGGGGTATCATGCTGATAATCGATTTCGGCTTAACCAGGCAAGAAGTTTCTGGGAACATCACACAATGCGATCTTCCCACGGCGAATAACTAAACAATGCGACTCTCTCAACAAACACAGCAAATTATCCGGGATACAGTCAGAGAGGTTTTTGGCGCCGAGGCCAGGGTAAAACTTTTCGGTTCAAGAATAAATGATGACGCACGGGGCGGTGATATTGACCTGCTCGTTGAGCTGCCAACTGTCACTGCGGAGATTGAACGTAAAACGGTGCAACTTGTTGCCAGGCTTCAATTACGCATTGGCGACCAGCCAATTGATGTGCTGGTGCTTGACCCTTCTACCCACCAGCAAGCAATACACGAGCAAGCCTCCATTACTGGAAAAATATTATGAGTCCAACCCTGGCTTTACCAGTAGCGCGTTTTCTGCATACGTTAGAGATAGTCGCGAAAGAAGGAAAGCACCTGTCCTATAGTTGGAACGGTCTGTTCAGCCAGGCAATTGATGTCGGGTGGGTAGACGGTCTGGAGCAAAACCCCGGTTGTGCCGAGCAACTGGAAGCCTTCGTGTCCCGGTTTGGCAGAATGCAAGACACGATGGCGGATAAATTATTGCCTCGCTGGCTGCTTGCTCTCGCCGAGGTGCCCGGCAGTCAAATCGAAACACTTAACCGCGCTGAGAGGCTAGGCGTACTAACGAGCACGGAACGATGGCTTGAAGCACGCAATCTTCGTAACCGTTTAGTACATGAATACATGACCGGCCCGGCAAAGTTTGTCGAAGACCTGGTGTTGGCAAAGGAATACAGCTTAATGCTGATAGAAACTTTCAATCGTTTGCGCCAGGATGCAATAACGCGAATGGGACATAAAAAAGAAAACTTGCCTGAAGAACTGACACTGCCTGGTAAATTTAAAGACTGAGCCCTTCGTTGAGCGCCAAGTCGCTAGGGACGAAAGGCGACAGGCAGGATAATCTTACGTGGCCTGCTAGAGCGCGAAGCGACCCGTTAGAGCACGAATTAAAAGTTGCGGCCTTCAGTCTCCAGCAATGGGTGGTATTCAACTCAAATATGACTATTGATCCAGCGGACAATATCGCTTGTATTCATGGCGCCGGACTGACGGGCTATTTCACGGCCGGTTCTGAATATTATCAGGGTGGGAATGCTGCGAATATTAAATTGAGCAGCAATATCCTGTTCCTGTTCAGTATTGAGTTTGGCTAAACGTACCCGCGGCTCAAGCGTCGCAGTTGCCTCGGTATAGGATGGCGCCATCATCTGGCAAGGGCCGCACCAGGACGCCCAGAAATCGACAACAACAGGAATATCATTTCGTGTAATGTGCTGTTGAAAATTTTGGCCGTTTAATTCCAGAGGATGCCCGGTAAACAAAGCCTGTTTACATTTGCCGCATCGGGGATGTAGGGCCAAACGTTCGGATAAAATCCGGTTTACCGTATGGCAGTGGGGACAAACAATATGCAATGTACTCATGGGATGACCTTTTTGTTGCGGTTTGGTAATGGAAGATATGAGGCCGGCAGGTCTAAAACTCAACATTGAAATCACAACAATCAAATCAGTTTGATGGAATTGACATATTCGGCCCTGCTTTCATAGTTATTACCCCATTAATTCTGTATTCCCAGATAATAGAGGGTCTAACTTTTCCAAAATCGTCATGCCATATCTCGATCGCACTCAACAGCAAAATAACGATGATATAATTTGTGTAATAACTATTAAGTGAATTTTTACCTTAGGTTTAAACCGCACTTTTAATCACGCCCGATAGCGTACTCCGTGCTTTAATTATTAAGTTTTGTGGTTACGCTGGAAGTCATGGGTGAATTGGACATTCAGATAAAAGACCGGCTAAAAAACCATTACCGATTTGAAGGTTGGAGCGATGGGAAAAAGATTTTTGCGTTTCAGAGCAAAACTGAAATCACAGGGTGAAAACGTTTTCCTTTTCCCTGCTGTCATTTCTGTTATCTGCTTACCATGAGACTCGGCGAGGATTGAATATACGGTGTATTCCTGGATCCTTATAATCCACAAAGCACACGAAATAATTTTTAGACGATGTATATAGGAGCCAAAGTTGGTAACGCGACCTTTGTAATACCCTCACCCTAACCCTCTCCCAAAGGGAGAGGGGGACTTTGTGTCGCTTTACCAACGTCGGACTCTATAACTATTTAGTCCATATCGCCTTCTTTGTAAAAAAAATTCTTTAGCTAATATGTGAATTAAGAGCTAAATTTGTGAATATCAAATCAAAGAGTTATGTTAATCTGATTTCCCCCTCACCCAACCCTCTCCCTTCGGAGAGGGCTTATTTCAGTACTTTAGATCTCTAGCTCTTAATTCGCATTAATCAAGATTTTTACTCATCAAGAAACTAAACTCTATCGGTAACAAGCCCAATAATCCACGCAGAACTAATAAGCCATGAAAAATACACCGCTGCTGCCTTCACAACTCTATAAGCCTTGCAATCTCGAACACTTGAAATTTGATTCTACCGACGAACTGGAAGGTATTGATATTACCCTTGGCCAGGGTCGCGCCACGGAAGCCATCAAATTTGGCATTCGTATTCATAAAAGCGGTTACAACATTTTTGCAATGGCGCCTGCCGGCACAGGTAAATTGACTACGACACGGCAATTGGTTGAACACGAAGCCAGAAGGCAAGCCATCCCTTCAGACTGGTGTTACGTAAACAATTTCAGACAAGCTGCCAAGCCTGTGGCCATTAAATTAATGCCGGGGCAAGGTATAATTTTCAAGGAGGATATGGAAGAATTGATAGACGAGCTCAGTGTGGCCATACCGGCCGCTTTCGATGGCGACGAATACCGTTCCAGAGCGGGCGAACTTGAAAGTCAATCACGCCAGCGTGAAATCAATCAACTCAGCGAGATAAGGGATGAGGCGGCAAACAATCATATTATTCTCACAGAAACTGCAACCGGTTACGCATTTTTGCCTGCAAATGACAACAATGAGGCGATCGGTCCTGAAGAGTTTAATAAGCTCGATAAAGACAAGCAGCATGAAATACAAAACACCATCATTAACTTACAGGAACGCTTGCAGAAGTTGCTAAAAAAATTCCCGCTCTGGCGCAAGGAAACCAAGCGCAAACTCCAGGCGCTTAACCGTGAAGTCGCTGAGCTTGCCGTCAATCATTCAATTGATGAATTGATTGAAAAATACGCAAAACAGACAGCCATTCTTGGTTATCTGACTGATGTGCAGAAAGATATTATTGAGCACGTCCGGGATTTTATCCCGCATAGTGAAAAATTAATCTCTTTTATGGAACTACCGCAGGAACCGAACCCATTGAAACGCTATCAGGTCAATTTGATGGTTGATTTCAGTGACAAGAAATCAGCACCGGTGATTTTCGAGGATCATCCGAATTACAGCAATCTTCTTGGCCGCATTGATCATCAGGCTTACATGGGCTCGTTAGTCACTGATTTCACGATGATAAAACCGGGCGCCCTGCATAAGGCCAATGGCGGCTACCTTATTCTCGATGCCAGAAAACTCCTGTTTCAGCCTTATGCCTGGGAAACTCTTAAAAGAACCTTGTATGCCGGTAAAATCCGTATTGAATCCCTGGAACGGGCGCTCAGCTTTATCAGCACTTCTTCACTGGAACCTGAGCCGATACCGCTTGATTTAAAGCTCATTTTGTTGGGCGATCCGCTGATTTATTACTTATTGAGCGCTTATGACCCTGAATTTCATGCACTTTTTAAGGTCGCGGCTGATTTTGATGAGTCTGTTTCCCGGGAAGACAGCAGTCATGACTATGCCCGTTTCGTGGCCACCATAGCCCGGCAGGAAAAATTGAGGCCGCTTAGCCAAAATGCCGTTGCCAGGGTAATCGAGCACAGCTCAAGAATGACCGGTGATGCAGAAAAACTGTTAACCCATCTGCGCAGCATCAAGGACATGTTAACAGAATCCGACTTTTGGGCGGAAGATAACGGCCACGATCAAATAACTAACAGCGATGTACAACAGGCGATTGATCATAAAACCCATAGATTGGACAGGATCAGGGAGAAACTGTACGAACACATTGATCGCGGCACCCTATTAATAGATACCGAAGGCAAGGTAACCGGCCAGATCAACGCGCTTTCAGTTTTGCAACTCGGCGAATTCAGCTTTGGACAGCCCTCCCGCATTACCGCAACCACCCGCCTGGGTAGCGGAAAAGTGGTCGATATCGAGCGTGAAATCGAATTGGGCGGTGCGATTCATTCAAAAGGTGTCTTGATATTATCGAGCTTTATCGCTGCCCGGTATGCCCGGAAAAGTCCTTTTTCATTAGCGGCCAGTCTGGTATTCGAACAATCTTACAGCCATGTAGAGGGTGACAGCGCTTCTCTGGCCGAACTTTGCGCTATTTTATCGTCCATTGCCCTGGTTCCTTTAAGACAGGATCTTGCTATCACCGGCTCAATAAACCAACTGGGGCAAGTTCAGCCAATAGGCGGCGTTAATGAAAAAATTGAAGGCTTTTTCGATATTTGCGCAAAAAAAGGTTTAACCGGCGCCCAGGGCGTTATTATTCCGGCCACCAATATCAAACATTTGATGCTGCGCTGGGATGTGGTACATGCCGCTCAAGCCGGTCAATTTAATATCTATGCGGTAACCAGCACAGATGATGCGCTTGAGTTACTTAGTGGAATGGATGCAGGCATCGCCGATGAGCAGGGCGAATATCCACCGGAATCATTTAATGGCCGGGTCGAAGCACAACTGCTGCAATTTACGTCAATTAGAAAGGATTTTAACGTCAAACCCGAAAATTGAACAGGAACTAAACAGCTCCCAGCTAAAGCCGGTGGTCGTCCAGTATTTTCCGCAAACTTGACCAGTCGATGTATGGCTGCAATATCAATAACCAGGCTCGAGATCCGGCACTTGCTTATAAAACAATACTGGCTTGCGGGCCGAGGTCGTCTTCTTCCTCACTTCATCGCCAACCGCCAATGAGTCAAGGCCTTCCCCTATGACACGGTTCCGGCACATTGCTAGTACTCAGTCAGCATTGTTTTGTCGTGTAAAATTAGAGTTAGTCAGCAGTCGCATATTCACTTTCCCCTTTGGAAAAGGGGGATTGAGGGGGATTTATTTAAAAAATCTCCCCTAACCCCTCTTTTTCAAAGAGGGG
>JAGXGJ010000070.1 GCA_024636875.1 Methylococcaceae bacterium
AAAACATTTGCCAACATGGAAAAACATTTTCCACGGTGAAATTACACAACTTTTTAAGCGTTTTAGCAAGTTCATTCTAACCTCTATTTTAGGTATATTTAGGTATGTGTTGGTATGTTTTTACTTATTTAGTAGCCCCTCATCGTTCAACTCTGGTTTATTTCTTTGAGGCACAAAAACACTAGTGATGCGTTTTGCAGAAATCATTGCCCAATGCTCAGGCACCTCACCCAGCCAGGTTATGCCGGAATTCTTCATCGGAACACCCTCTCCCCCGGCCCCTCTCCCACTGGGAGAGGGGGGATTTAGGCCTTTGGTGACGGCGTGGGAAATGACCGCCTGCCGTTTTTCCTTCAGCAATTCGATGAGCCGTTGCTGTTCGGCAATCAGCGCGTCAATCTTGGCGGTTTCGTGGTCGAGGAAGGAGGCGATGATTTGTTGCTCATCATAAGGAAGCAATGGACATGGGATGTTTCCAAGGAGTTCGAGATTGAGTCCATCCCGAAGATCACCTCCAGCCATGTTTCTAATGTTTTGGTAATTGGTTACAAGCCACCAATAAAGAAACCGTGCATCTATCTCATCTGTCGGGATGATTGCAGCCATTGATTGATTGCAAGTAGTCTTGATAGCGAGCTGCGCTACCATTCCTTTGGTTTTTCCCTGACCAGCAAGAGCCATTACAAGCGCCTCTTTTTGAACCCACTTTGCACTGCTCTTTAGGAGTGCTTCTTCACTAATGTATGCTGAAGGCTCTGTAATTATTGGCTCATTTACTGCGCCAGAGTTTAACCAAGGAATTGTGCCGTCCGTCCAATAATCAAGATTTAATTTGTCTGGCGTTCCGCCTGAATATCTCTTAGATAACCAGCGAAGGCTTGAGGTTTTCCAATGCTCCGGCACTTCGCCCAGCCATTCCACCCCGCTGTCCTTGTAGCTTTCGTAGCGAGGGAAGCTCATGATTGAGTTGCTTCCAAAAACGGGTTGATGATCTGGCCGTTTTGCATGTCTTCGCTATACAATCGCTCGCAGCGCGGTGGCTACAATCAGACTGTCAAAGTGACTAAAGCCGTAACGTGCCGCGATTTTCCATGCCAGGCGAATATGTCGAATGTTAACCGGTTGCAGGCGCACTAAAACCAGTAATACTTCCAACTCTTCGGCGATTTTGTCAGGCTTCCAGTGTAGCTTGCGGCGCATGACATGACTGCATTCATTGACCACCTGAGTTGAAATACAGGGGTATTCAGCCAGCAAACGGTTGGCGATCTGGCTTTTTATTTCATCGTCGCCGAAAGCGTACAGCACGATGTTACTATCCAGAAAATCTGACATATCAATCCCGTGCATCATCATAAAGCGCATCACGATCCGGGATGGGTTTATCTTGCCAGTGAACGCGCACGGCAACGATATGGGCTAATGCCGCTTGGCGTTTCTTGTCATCGTCGGTTACCGGCGACACAGATTGTCCATAGCGTCGCTCCAAAAACTCGATGAAGTCGAGCGCTTCGCGTGCCGCAGATTCAGGCAGGGACAGGCTGTGTTGATAAATGGTTTCAGCTAGGGTCATGGCGATAACTCCTCGTTATGTAATTTCTTTTGTAAAGATTCCAGCGCTTATAAAGCTCTTCTCTGGATGGCATGACGATTTCATCGACCGCCATAGTTAGATAATCCGGCCTTCTGTCATGCAACTCATCGCGGGTCAATTTTAGACAGGATGGAAACGGGGAAAATTTTGCACGTTGCAGGCCGGCCTTCGGCAGGATTTGGTTTTCATCATCAACTTCATGAATGGCAACTTCGATGGTTTTATGAGGAAACAGGGCTTTGATTGATTCCAAAAAGTCGTTATTCAATTCGCCGGCATTTAGTTTATAAAAGGTTTGCATGGCTGCCTCATGTTAGTAAGAAGATTCTTTAAGGATTATTCGTTGTTACAGGCTGTTGTCCGCACTCACTTTCCCGGAACTGATATTTGGACATGATACTGTTCCAAGAAAGTCTTAACCAGTTGTTTTATTTCTTTGGACAGGGTCGGCTTATAGCCTTCAATACGTATTGAGGTTATGACAGCCTTGATAAGTTTCTGATGCAGGTTGGCGTTTATTTGCATTTTTGTTCTCCGTAAAGTGGGTCATGACGATAACTCCTTTTAAAAGTACAACTAAAGGTTTTGTTTATAATACCGGTTTTAGACTTGGCTAAAAGTCTGCTACTCATACGGACAGCCCTTGGATCATGGCTAGAATGCGGTCTGTGGTCTGCTTCAAATCGGTATCAATCTCGGCCAATGGGCGCGGCGGTTCGAACACGTAGAAATGCCGGTTGAACGGGATTTCGTAGCCGATCCTGGTTTTGTCGTGGTCGATCCAGGCATCCGGCGCATGCGGCAACACTTCGCGTTTGAAGTAGTTTTCCACATCTTCATGCAGCGGCACGTTTTCGGTGTCGCGCAGGCTGCTGTCGGGCTGCGGCTTGCCCTTTTGCTTGCCTTTGGTCGCTAACACGATTTGTCCGTTTTCATCCCGCAACGGGCGTTCGACAGTGATGGTGCGGTAACCAAAATCGCTGTTTTTAAAAATGCGCGAGATCGGCTTTTTGCTATCTT
Organism: Methylococcaceae bacterium; assembly: GCA_024636875.1. Classification (GTDB taxonomy): domain Bacteria; phylum Pseudomonadota; class Gammaproteobacteria; order Methylococcales; family Methylomonadaceae; genus JAGXGJ01. The sequence continues at coordinate 2,615 of JAGXGJ010000070.1, forward strand.
TGGCTTCGATAAACTCACCGAACAGCCGGGTGATTTCGGCGATATGCTCGTCCGACAGTTCCTTGCGTTTAGAGCCCAAGCTCTTGCGCATCTTTTGCCAGAAGCCGGAGGCATCGATCAGTTGGAGCAAGCCCTTGTGGTGTTCCGGCTTGCAGTTGCTGAGCATCCAGACATAGGTGGAAATGCCGGTGTTGTAAAACATATCCGTGGGCAGGCCGATGATGGCTTCCACGAGATCATTCTCCAGCACATAACGGCGGATTTCGCTTTCGCCGGAACCGGCCGCGCCGGTAAACAGCGGTGAGCCGTTCAGAACAATGCCAAAGCGGCTGCCGCCATCATGGGCCGGGCGCATCTTGCTGATCAAATGCAGCAGGAACAGCAGCGAACCGTCCGACACGCGAGGCAGACCGGGGCCAAAGCGGCCGTTGTAGCCTTGTTTTTCGTGTTCGTTGCGAATGTCCTTTTCGACTTTTTTCCATTCCACACCGAACGGCGGATTGAACAACATGTAGTCGAATTTCTTGTGCGGATGGCCGCCTTCGGAAAAGGTGTTGCCGGATTTGATGTTGGCGACATCCTGACCCTTGATCAGCATATCGGCTTTGCAGATGGCGTAGGATTCGTCGTTGAGTTCCTGGCCGAACATGGTCAATCGCGCTTGCGGGTTGTGTTCTTCCAAATATTCCCCGGCGACCGACAGCATGCCGCCGGTGCCCGCGGTGGGGTCGTATATGGTGCGCACCACGCCGGGCTTGGCCAGCACGCCGTCATCTTCGATGAACAACAGGTTGACCATGAGGCGAATCACTTCACGCGGAGTGAAGTGTTCTCCGGCGGTTTCATTGGAAATCTCGGCAAATTTGCGGATCAGTTCTTCAAACACCAAGCCCATTTGGCTGTTGCTGACTTTATCCGGGTGCAGATCAACATTGGCGAAGCGCTCGGCGACCTGATACAGCAGCCCGGATTTGGCGAGGCGGTCGATTTGGGTATAGAAGTCGAAGCGCTCAAAGATGTCCCGGACTGCCGCTGAAAAGCCCTGAATATTGGAAAACAGGTTTTCCTTGATGTGGTCCTGGTCGCCCATCAGCTTTTTTATATCCAGCGGCGAGATGTTGTAGAAGCTTTGTCCGGCCTTACGCAGCAGGAATGGTCCGGGGTTGATACCGGCTCTCTGTTTGGCGGCATATTCGGCCAGCACGGCGTTTTTGGTAGATTCCAATACACAGTCCAGACGGCGCAGCACGGTGAACGGCAGGATGACTTTGCCGTATTCGGATTGTTTGTAATCGCCGCGCAGCAGGTCAAGCGACTGACCAGATTAAGGCGGAAAGGGCTTGTTGATTCATGAGAAGTTGTTTCTTTAATCCTTGGTAATCATACGCTATCGATTTATTGAATGAATTCGCTGCGTGTTCAAAACGACGATTTAATCGCATATCCTACACCAATCGTGGGTACAGAGCTTACTTTGCCAGGCATCTTCTAATCTATCGCCAATTTTATGATTATTTATAGACATAGGCTGATCACGATCCATATAAATTGGGAGAACGACGCGGCTTTTTTATTGCTCATAGCGATGTTTATAGGATAATACGGACAGGTGTTCCGGTTGCATCGAAGGATTTTTCTTTAAAAGCAACAGCAGCATTAATTTTTTACTTAATTTAGGGTGCAGCCATGCCGGTTAATTCTTTGATGATATTTTTTCTGATTGCCTTGTTTTTTGTAGCAATGCTACAGATTCATATCTTTGAGATTGCCTTCGTCAAACTCGGGCTAACGCCTGAGGTCGCTTCATTTTTGTTGCTTGGCACGTTATTGGGCAGCGGGATTAATCTGCCAGTTTATAGCATGCATACCAAAAAAACCGGTCACCTTGTTATGTCGCCAGATCGAAAAATGGTTTGGGAAATATTTCAACCGGCAAGAGAAGGTAAAGTTGTTATTGCCGTCAATGTCGGCGGCTGTTTAATTCCGGTAGGATTATGTCTATATTTCATATCGCTGCAGGTGATTGATCCCATCAAGATCATGGCCGGCATTTTAGCGATCACTGCATTGAGTTATAAATTCAGCCGTTTAATTCCCGGTTTAGGCGTTGGTATGCCTGTTTTTCTGGCTCCATTCACTTCAGTTTTGGTGGCTCTGGTACTTGATCCTGAACACGCGGCTCATCTTGCCTATATCAGCGGCGTATTTGGCGTGTTGCTCGGCGCCGATATATTTCGCCTCAATACTATTGCTGCACTCGGTACGCCTGTTGCATCAATCGGCGGCGCCGGTACTTTTGATGGTATTTTTATGACCGGGATTATCGCCGCCTTATTGGCATGATCATCAAACGCCAGGGATGGCATTTTGCTACCAGACCCTTATTCTGTAATTCCACAAAACCGCACGCCGTCACAAACACCTCTGTTGGTGCAAATGAATTGCTGCAAGTTATTCGATACGATATCAACGTCCATCCTGATAGCAATCTCAAAACACCGCCATGCAGTTTATCTTTAGTTTGTTTAGCTGCACGGTTTTATGGATAATGGGTCTATGAATTCAAGAGTTTCAATAGTTTCATACAAGGTTTGACTATATGACAGAACTGATGAGTGGCGGAGTCGAATTAATGCTTGCAGGAATGGGCATCGTGTTCCTGTTTTTGGCAATGCTGGTGATTGCAATCAATATTATGTCTTCTCTGGTGCGGCGTTTTTTTCCAGATGCCCCTGCGCTGGCTGTTGCAGCACCTGTATCAGGAGGTATTGATAAAAGCATCGTAGCTGCGATTACAGCAGCGGTGCATCAGTACCGAAGCGAACATAAATAAAGTTAACAATTTTTGCCTGGATGTCTACAACATTTAAGCTTTGTATTTTCAATAAAACACATTCAGAAAAGACCTAACAGGTCAATGATGAAAAACCTGCAAAGGTTCCCGGAGAAATATTAAGAATGCCCAAAGATAAAAAAAAGCCCTTGGCAATTACTGAAGTTGTCCTGCGTGATGCTCATCAATCAATCTTAGCCACCCGTTTACGCATAGAAGATATGCTGCCGATTTGTGAAAAACTCGACCGGATCGGTTATTGGTCTATCGAATCATGGGGTGGAGCTACTTTTGATGCGTGTATCCGTTATCTGGGTGAAGACCCCTGGGAAAGATTACGCTTGCTGAAAGCGGCAATGCCTAAAACCCCACAGCAAATGCTGCTCCGTGGCCAAAATATTTTAGGTTATCGTCATTATGCCGATGATGTGGTCGACAAGTTTGTCGAGCGCTGTGCAATCAATGGTATGGATGTGTTCCGTATCTTTGATGCGATGAATGACATGCGTAACATTAAACACGCAGTAAAAGCAGTACTCGCTACCGATGCTCATGCTCAAGGAACCATTTCCTACACCACCAGCCCGGTGCATACTCTGGATACGTGGGTCAATCTGGGCAAACAAATTGAAGATATGGGGGCGCATTCGATCTGTATCAAAGACATGGCAGGGTTGCTTAAACCTTACGAAGCCTTTGAACTGGTCAGCCGCTTGAAAAAAAGCACCGGTATTCCTATCCATTTGCACAGCCATGCGACTACGGGTTTAAGTGTAGCCAGCATAATCAAAGCCGCTGAAGCGGGCATAGATAATGTCGATACTGCCATTTCAACGCTGAGTATGACTTATAGTCACAGCGCTACCGAAACCATTGTTGCCAGCCTGGAAGATACCGAACGCGCTACTGGCCTGGACTTGATTAAACTGGAAGAAATCGCACATTACTTCAGAGATATACGCAAAAAATACGCTCAGTTCGAAGGTAGCTTGAAAGGTGTAGACAGTCGTATTTTAATCGCTCAGGTACCGGGCGGTATGTTAACCAACATGGAGAGCCAGTTAAGAGAACAGGACGCCGCTGACAAATTCGACGAAGTCATGCACGAAATTCCGCGGGTACGCGAAGATTTGGGTTTTATTCCACTGGTGACGCCAACTTCACAAATCGTGGGTACACAAGCAGTTATAAACATCATCAATGGCGAACGCTATAAAACTATCACCAAAGAAACGGCAGGTGTTTTAAAAGGTGAATACGGAGCAACTCCAGCGCCTGTCAACAAACAACTGCAAGACAGGGTGCTGGAAGGATCTCAACCTATAACCTGCCGCCCTGCCGATTTAATAGAACCGGAAATGGATAAGTTGATTGCCGAGGTAAAGGCAAAAGCCAAAGCTGAAGGCGTAAAACTTGCTGCCAATATTGAAGAAGATGCTTTAATCAACGGCATGTTTGCCCAGGTTGGCTGGAAATTTCTGGTCAACCGTGGCAATCCTGCGGCATTTGAGCCTGCGCCCAAACCTGAAGTTACTGCAGCGCCCATGGCGCCTAAAACGAATACTTCCAATGCCGGCACCGAAACCTACACTGTCAATGTCGATGGCAAAAACTTTAATGTCGCCGTAGGTCCCGGTAACACAGCGCTGACTATTCAGCATGCTGGTGTTGAAATATCTCATATACCGGCCCCTCCTTCCAGCAGTGGCTCTGTCGTTTATGCACCAATGGCGGGTAATATTCTGAGAATCCGTGTTGATGTTGGCAGCACTGTTGCCGAAGGTGAGATTGTTGTAATCATGGAAGCGATGAAAATGGAAACCGAGGTACGGTCAAAATTTGCTGGCGTCGTTAGCGCCGTTCATATCAAGGAAGGCAGTGCAGTTGCCGGCGGCAACGCCTTGATTTCTTTGTAACAACGCCAACTGTCAAGAGACATTTTATGGAAAATCTGCTTTCACTCTGGCATAGCACTGGAATATATAATTTTACTGGTGGTCAGGCTTTCATGATGCTGATTGGCTTTTTGCTACTGTTTCTTGCCATTAAAAAAGGATTTGAACCTTTACTGTTATTACCGATAGGATTTGGTGCAATACTCAGCAATATTCCGGTTGCCGGTATTGCCGAAGAAGGCGGTCTTTTACATTATCTTTATTTCGGTATTAAAGTAGGGATTTTCCCTTTGCTCATTTTTATGGGTGTAGGAGCAATGACTGATTTCGGACCCATGCTGGCAAACCCTAAAACTTTATTATTAGGTGCAGCTGCGCAGTTTGGTATCTTCGCTTCATTGCTCGGCGCGCTGGCTCTAAACGCCATACCGGGACTGGAATTCAGTTTAAAGGATGCCGCCGCAATTGGTATTATAGGCGGCGCCGATGGTCCTACGGCAATTTATGTGGCATCAAAACTGTCCCCTGACTTGCTGGGGGCGATTGCAGTAGCGGCCTATTCTTACATGGCTTTGGTGCCTTTAATTCAGCCGCCGATCATGCGTGCATTAACGACAGAAGATGAGCGCAAGATAGAGATGCAGCAAATGCGTGCAGTAAGCAAAACTGAAAAAATCGTTTTTCCCTTGATGCTGCTGGTTCTTTCTATCTTGCTGTTGCCTTCGGCTACACCCCTGATCGGCATGTTTGCGCTGGGTAATCTGATGAATGCCTGCGGTGTTGTTGAGCGCTTGAGTCAAACCGCACAAAATGAACTCATCAATATTGTCACTATTTTCTTAGGTCTGGCTGTAGGATCAAAACTGAGTGCTGAGGCTTTTTTGCAAATGGAAACACTGGGCATCCTGGCGCTGGGTGCGGTTGCTTTTGCTATTGGTACCGCCGCCGGCGTTATTATGGCAAAAATTATGAACAAGTTCAGCGCCACACCGATTAATCCATTGATCGGTGCCGCGGGTGTATCAGCAGTGCCGATGGCTGCCCGGGTAGCTAATAAAGTGGGGCTGGAAAGCAATCCGCATAATTTCTTGTTGATGCACGCCATGGGGCCTAATGTTGCAGGTGTAATCGGGTCTGCGGTTGCAGCCGGGGTATTGTTGGGTCTGGTTAAATAAAGTATCCGGAATACCGCCTGGATATTTGAAGGTTTTTGGGAACACTATTCAATCCATTTGAGGCAATACATGTCAGAATTCAATAACATATCCATCATCAAAAAAGCCAATGTCTATTTCGATGGCAATGTCAGTAGCCGCACAATTCGTTTTGCTGATGGTTCTTTAAAAACACTGGGCTTTATGTTGCCGGGTGAATATACATTCAATACAGTTGATAAAGAATTGATGGAAATCATTGACGGTAATCTCGATGTTTTATTGCCAGGAACTGATCAGTGGCAAAGGGTAATTGCGGGTGAATCGTTTGATGCCCCTGCTAATGCAGCCTTCACGGTAAAAATTAACACACCTACCGACTATTGCTGTTCCTTTATCAAATAACACAATGGAAAAAGTCGCCATTTTTGTCGATGTGCAAAATATTTATTACACCACCAGGCAAAGCTATCAACGGCATTTTGACTACAACGCATTCTGGGCTCTGGCAACTGCCAATAGAAAAGTTGTTGCGGCGTTTGCGTATGCCATCGGCAAAGGTGACAGCAAGCAATTGGGCTTTCAGCAGATACTTAGAAATATTGGTTTTGAAGTAAAGCTGAAGCCTTATATCCAACGTAGTGACGGCTCTGCGAAAGGCGACTGGGATGTGGGTATTACACTGGATGTTATCGAATATGCAGCCAGGTGCGATGTGATTACTCTGCTATCCGGGGATGGTGACTTTGATCTGCTTCTAGATAAAGTTCGCAGCACTTACCATGTAACAACTGAAGTGTACGGCGTACCCGGATTGACGGCACCCTCGCTGATTAATGCAGCCGATCGCTTTATAGCTATTGACGATAAACTGTTACTGTAAAAAAACCGGATTACCAAAGTATAGAGTCCGGCGTTGATAAAGCGACACAAAGTCCCCTCTCCCTTTGGGAGAGGGTTAGGGTGAGGGTATTACAAAGGTCGCTTTACCAACTTTGGCTCCTATACAGTGTAAAAAACTCCCCCTTCTCAAGAGATATTGCTATTTCCTGAGACAGGGGTTTTAAAAGCCGGGATAGATTGATGATTATTTCTTCATTATACTGATGCCTTTTAATAAATTCAGTGCCTCATGTAACGCATAATCTTCCATATCCAGGCTTTCCTTGTTTTTATTCTCTTCTGCATTTTTCTCAATAGCATTTTTTTTGCCATTTTGCAGATGATGTGACAAATCAGATTCTTTTATCGATATAAAGTCTCCCTTATCCAGGGACTCCAGTTTTACCCTCGCCAATGTGACATCCGGTTCAATGCCCTCTGCCTGTATTGATCTACCCGAAGGTGTGTAATATCTCGCTGTTGTCAACTTAACAGCTGCGCCATTACTGGTAGGCAATATGGTTTGCACTGATCCCTTACCGAATGATTTTTCACCCATAATTACAGCACGGTGATGATCCTGCAATGCCCCTGCAACAATCTCGGATGCCGATGCAGAACCGGCATTAATCAATACAACAATGGGAGCACCATCGATAAGATCATCAGGCGCGGCATTAAAGCGCATTTCTGAATTCTTGATACGGCCTTCTGTATAGACAATCAGCCCGCTTCTTAGAAAGGCATCACTGACTTCAACCGCTGCATTTAAAACGCCGCCGGGATTATTTCTTAAATCCAGCACCAAGCCCTTCAATACACCCCCGTTTTCCTTTTTCAGTGCGGCAAGAGCTGCCTTAAGAGTCTCTTCTGTGCCGGATTGAAAACTGCTAACGCGAACATAACCATAGCCTTTTTCTAGCGTCCGGCTCTTGACACTTTTAACTTTTATAATGGCGCGGATCAGAGATAATTTCAAAGGTGCTTCTTCTCCTTCCCGCACGATGGTTAGGACAATTTTGCTACCAGGTTCCCCTCGCATCATCTTGACAGCATCAGTCAAGGACATGCCTTTTACCGGTTTGTCATCAAGCTTGATAATAAGATCTCCGCTTTTTATCCCCGCCTTTTGCGCGGGTGTATCATCTATAGGCGAAACCACTTTAATATAACCGTTTTCCATAGTGACTTCTATGCCCAAGCCGCCAAATTGTCCGGTAGTACCTTCTTTCAGTTCCTGATATTCCTCTGCAACCAGATAGGCAGAATGGGGGTCAAGGCCGCTCAGCATACCTCGAACAGCATCCTCCAATAACTTTTTATCCGAAACGGGTTCTACATAATCTCTTTTAATCAGGCCAAAAATGTCTGTAAATGTCCGCAAATCCTCATAGGGTAGAATTTCGGTATCAGCTGCAGCCTCGCCATTATTACGTTCAGCAAAAACGCTGCCGCAGATACCCATAAAAACACCCAACATAATGCCAAGCGATAAAATAAAAATAGCTTTCTTTTTTAGCATGTGTCTAAAAACTCCAAATTCTCGATTTTCTAACATATTATCATTTAACGCTTAATTCAATTTTAAAACTTGTTTACTTTCTGCACCATTCAAGCGGATCAACCGGTACACCTTTCTTGCGTATTCCAAAATATAATCCGGACCGGGTACGTCCGCCGCTTTGTCCAACGGAAGCAATAATGTCTCCCGCCTCAACCGATTCTCCTGTTTTTTTGTAAAGACTCTGGTTAAAAGCATAAAGTGTCATATAGCCCTGACCATGATCAAGAATAAGCAACAAGCCATAACCTCGCATCCATTCGGAAAACACGACTTTACCCCGGGTAACGGCCTGAATGTCCATACCCTCATTCGCATCAATCAGTACCCCATCCCTGATACCCGCTGATTGAGAGCTGCCAAATCTCTGCGCCAGCCTGCCTTTAACCGGCCAGGGTAATTTACCCTTTAGCGCAGAAAAATCAGACTTGGGTTCAAGAGCATTTTCCATAGAAGTGGATAATTCATTTGCCTGCCGGGCATCAACAGCAAGCTCCTCTTCTGAAATACGCAATGAAGCCATCAAGCTCTTTAGTCTGTTTTCACTTTCCTGTAATTGGCTTAGCTGCTGTTCGTGTGAAGAAAAATCATGGTTTATTTGCGCCAGTAATTCATTTCTTTGCTTTCTGGCTTCATCAAGAGCGGCTTGCTCTGTTTTTTTTTGTTCCAGATTTTGCTCTAAAAGTTCAGTTTCGACTCGTTTTTGTTTATCCAGTTGGTCCAGATGCTGAACAGACGCATCCATCTCAGCGAGTCTTGATAAGCGGACTTTGTTAATATAATCATAATAGACCATCATCCGGCTTGATAATGCGGGGTCTTGCTGATTAAGCATCAACTTCAATTTATCTTTTTGACCCATTGCATAGGCCGATCTTATTTGGCCAGCCAGTTCTTTGCCCAGTTTGTCTATTTCAGCCTGATAAGACTGCATTCCCTGCCGGATCTTATCCAGGCTTTGGCGTTTCTGTTCGATTTGCGACTGTAATGTTTTCAATGAAGCGGCAGTTTCTCCATAACGTTTTTCAATGTCCGCCAACAGATTCAGCAAGGAATCTTTCTGCACTGAAAGCCGCTGCATATCCTGTTTGACTTTATTAATATCTGACTCGACTTTATTGAGTTCATTACTGGTTTGCAGATCCTCCGCACGACCATTACTGACCAATGCCACCAGCAATAAAGATAAAACCAGCTTTTTTCTCATTCACAAATCGAACCCGTCAAGAATCAACAATACTACGGGCTTTGGTCTATTCAACATCTTGTATTTATCTCCAAATACTAATACACATTCTGCGTTAATTTACGGATATGAACTAATTCGCTTGCACCCTTGCATTATCCATTACCCAAATTGACTGAAAATAAGGTATCATTCACAAGATTTGCCGGTTTGTTAAGCAGGCAAAATGCCTATTATATTAATACACGTTGGCAATAGTTGTGTATAAATAATTCCACGTGGGTGCTTTTTTATTTTAAGACCCGACAAACCAGTAGCATTAAGTAGCCCTATGGACACTAAAAACGAGCACAGTTTATATGACGATAATGACATTGCCAAAGCCGCGCGCTGCCTAAAAGCCATGTCACACCCTTTACGGTTAAAAATATTATGCGTCCTCGGCAATAATTCAATTAGCGTGCAAGACATTGTCGAACAAGTTGGCACCAGTCAAAGCAATATTTCCCAGCATTTATCCATACTCAGGGAGAAAAATATTCTCGGCTCTAAAAAAGAAGCCAACCGCGTTTATTACTTTATTGATGATGAACGTATGCTACAGCTCATTAAAATGATGAGAGACGTTTTCTGTTCCAAACACTGATTTATTTTCACCATTAAACCTAACCTTACAAAGATTCCATGGACCGTTACCTAGAATTCATTTTAAACCACTATATACTTTCTCTCGCATTGGCCGTCGTTACTTATTTACTGATCCAGGAATTATTTGACACTGCCTTTAAAAAATTTGGAAATGTTTCACCATTACTGGCAGTCGCTAAAATGAACGATACAGATACCCTTGTTATCGATGTGCGGGATGAGCCCGACTTTATTCAAGGTCATATTGAACAGGCAATAAATATGCCTTTAGGCAAGCTGCCTGAACGTCTGGCATCGTTAGAAGAACATAAGAACAAACCGATTCTGATTGCCTGTCAAACCGGTACGCGCTCAGCCTCAGCCGGTAAAGTTTTAACGAAAGCAGGCTTCGAACAAGTCTTCGTTATTACAGGCGGTATGCAAGCATGGCAAAACGATTACAAATTGCCGGTAAAAATTACCAGCAAAAACAAAATCAAAACCTGAGTTTTTTCAAATCGCTCTATGCGGCGATAAAACCCGCGCACTCCTGACACATTAACCCGACTAAGAAAATTGATCATGGCCGAAGAACACAACACTGCAGAAAAACAATTCTCTATCCAGAAAATCTACATAAAAGATATGTCTTTTGAAACACCCAATTCACCCAAAATATTTACCGAAAAATGGGACCCTTCCGTAGACTTCAACCTGGGATCCCATGTCGAATCTTTAGAAAATTCATTATATGAAGTAGCGCTCACTGTTACCATCACAGTTAAAAGCGCTGATACAACAGCCTATCTCGTCGAAGTTAATCAAGCGGGTATTTTCGCTTTGAGCGGCTTTACTGATCAGGAAATGGGGCCAATGGTTGGCAGCTTTTGCCCGAACATTCTCTTCCCTTATGTACGCGAAGCAGTTTCTGACCTGGTTGCGAAAGGAGGATTTCCCCAACTGCTTTTAGCACCGGTAAATTTTGATGCGTTGTATTCACAACACTTGCAACAGGTACAACAAGCGCCTGGTTCAGAAACCATCAATTAATTCGTTTGATTCAATTGATGAACAGGAAAATTTGCATCCTGGGAGCCGGTTCCTGGGGAACGGCACTTGCCATCCTGGCATCCAGAAACGGATGCCAGACGCTATTATGGGGGCATAATTCAGAGCACATAGCCGCTCTTGCACAAGATCGCCAGAATAAACGCTATTTGCCTGAAATACCCTTTCCTGAACACCTTGCCGTTACCTCAGACCTGGCTGAAGCCGCAGCATTCAGCGACCTGTTACTGATATGCGTACCCAGTCACGCATTCAAACATACCCTGATTCAACTTAAACCCTACACATCAGAAGGCATAAAAATAGCCTGGGCAAGCAAGGGGTTTAATCCTGATGACGGCTCATTACTCCATGAGATAGTCGCCGAACTATTTTCCCCACAGACCCCGGCTGCCATTCTTTCAGGGCCCACTTTTGCCCACGAAGTAGCAATCAACTTGCCAACTGCCATCACCATTGCTTCCTCCCGGCCGGATTTTTCCAGGCAATTAGCCGGTATTCTGCATGGCGGATGTTTTCGAACCTATACCAGTTCAGATATGATAGGCGTTGAAGTCGGTGGTGCAGTAAAAAACGTACTGGCTATCGCTGCCGGTATTGCCGATGGACTGGGCTTTGGGGCTAACACGCGAGCAGCATTAATTACTCGCGGTCTTCACGAAATCATTCGTCTGGGCGTTAAACTCGGTGGTAAACAGGAAACCTTCATGGGTCTGGCGGGTCTCGGTGATCTCATTTTAACCTGCACCGACAATCAATCGAGAAACCGGCGCTTTGGATTAGCTTTGGGGCTAGGTAAAGACAGAACTGTGGCCAGGCAGGAAATTAACCAGGAAATTGAAGGCATTTCAGCAGCAAAAGAAACCTTCTTACTGGCAAAAAAATTCAATATCGAAATGCCTATTACCGAACAGACCTATAAAGTTTTATACGAAGGCCTGGCGCCACGGATTGCAGTCCAAAACTTATTGGCCCGTGAACAGAAAGCAGAATCTTAAGCGCTATAGCGTTTTGGCGAATGAGAGCAATTAACCAGCCGTTGATTGACAAAATATCCGATGCATTTTAATAATCCTTAATAATCACTATGGGGTTTGAAACAAGGAGTTTTTTATCCAGGTAACCTGCCTTGACTATCCTGGGCACTTGAATTTATTGCATTGTTCAACATAAGGTCTGTTAATGATCACAGAACTGCCTGTTACCACTATTGCCCATGCCATTCAGCTTGCTGTGGCGCCAGTATTTTTACTGACCGGTATTGCCGGTATCTTATCGGTACTGACCAACCGTCTAGCTCGCATTATCGACAGATCGCGATTTTTGCATGGCAGATTGTTGCCAGCTGATGAAACAAATGAAGCTATTCAGACTGAGCTAAAATCCCTGAAGCAACGTGCCCGACTTATACATTGGGCGATCGGTTTATGCACGGCCAGTTTGCTACTGATTTGTTCGGTCGTTGCAGTATTGTTTCTAGGTTCATTCATTGCTCTTGATATGGCAGTGGTTATTGCTACGTTATTTATTGCAGCCATGTTTTGCTTAATCATGGCGTTGCTCAATTTCATTTGTGAGATTTTTCTGGCGACTGCGCATGTCCGTGGCGGCCCGTAATTCAATACCTGTTACGCTTGCGTTAGTGCATAGAATTGGGTGGGCTTGCGAAACCAAACGTTTGCCGCCAGGCATAATACTATTTTGCAACGGTTGACTATGCTAAACCTGCCTGCATTTTTCATAAAATTATCAACTCAAAAACATCGCATCGCCGTAACTGAAGAATCGATAAGCGTGGTCGATAGCGTGTTGATAGGCGTTCATAATGGAATCATAGCCCGCAAACGCTGAAACCAGCATCAACAAGGTAGACTCGGGTAGATGAAAATTAGTCAGCATCGCATCGACTGACTTGAATTGATAGCCGGGAGTAATAAACAAATCAGTATCGCCAAATCCGGGCTCAAGCCTACCGCTTTTTGACGCAGATTCCAATGCCCTGACCGCCGTTGTACCGATGGCGATGACCCGCCCTCCTCTGTCCCTGGCTTGACGTACCGCATCAACAGTTGCCTGGGGCACAGCAAAGTACTCCTTGTGCATCATATGTTCGTATAAATTTTCCACACGGACCGGTTGAAATGTACCGCTGCCGACATGCAGAGTCACAAAAGCTGTTTGCACGCCTTTGGCTTTAATTTTATTCATCATCGCCTCAGCAAAATGCAGCCCTGCCGTAGGTGCGGCCACTGCACCGGCTTCTCTGGCAAATACCGTTTGATAGCGGGCAAAATCGGATTCATCATCGGCACGGGTGATATAAGGTGGCAATGGAATATGGCCGATTTGTTCCAAAAGCGCGAATAATTTCGCACCTGCAAATTCAAGCTGAAACAAGTTATCTGCCCTGCCCTGCACGACACACTGATAATCCTGATCCAGTTCAATCAAAGTTCCCGGTTTCGGCGATTTACTGGCTCTAACATGAGCAATGGCGTGATGATCATCAAGAATGCGTTCAATCAGAAGCTCGACTTTACCACCGCTCTGTTTTTTGCCAAATAGCCGTGCGGGAATTACCTTGGTATCATTAAAGACCAGTAGATCACACTCATTTATTAAATCAATAAAATTGGTAAATTGCCTGTCGGCTATCTGCCCGGTGTCTCGATTCATGCACAATAGGCGACTGGCATCCCGCTCTGCCAAGGGTTTTTGCGCGATTAACGCATCCGGCAACAGGTAGTTAAAATCACTTTTTTTCATAGCGGGCGATATTAACAGGTTAAGCCTGTCAATACACCTTAAAAAATAAACTGGCTTTTTTGAAACTGAGTTCTTATAATATGCGTTCTTTGCCGGGGTGGCGGAACTGGTAGACGCGCCGGATTCAAAATCCGGTGGGGGTGACTCCGTGCCGGTTCGATTCCGGCCCTCGGTACCAAAGAATTCAAGGACTTAGGTTTTTACCAAGTCCTTTTTTTATGCCTGTTTGATTTTTTGGCGCACTCATGGCGCACTTGAAAATAAAAACCTATAACAAACCGCAACAATTGCCAGCATTTTAGGCACAAAAAAGCCGGTGCTACCCGGTATTAATTATTGCTGCGACAAATCCAATTACCTAATTAAGCCCGGATGTTAACTTAGGCTAATGCCACGGGATAAATCTTCCAAAATTGATTTAATTATTCTGCTGCCCGTTATTGCTGTTTAGCGATTTGAATTTTGTTTAGGCTTTACCCAGCTTAATTTTACAATCAAGCAAAACTCGGCTTGCCACTTAAGCCGGGACATTTAATAATTTCAACGGGTTAGAAATTACACGTTCCCGGCTCTTTCTAGCAAGTGGAAGTTCTCCCATTTGTTCAAGTAACCAGGAAAACAGCTCCGGGTGTTCGGTTCCAAATAAGC
>JAGXGJ010000071.1 GCA_024636875.1 Methylococcaceae bacterium
TGCGCACAAACGAACTTGTCAGTAGTAATGCGGCCCTAGACGTAAGCAGAAAACTTTTCTGCCTGTGGAAAAACATTTTCCACTGTGAAATTACACTACTTTTGGGGTGCTTTAGCAAGATCATTATGCCGGTTATTTTAGATATGTTTTAGTATATTTTTACTTATTTAGTAGCGCCTCATCCAGCCAGTTTTGCACTTGCCAGCCGATTTAAGCTGATGCCTTGCTCTGCGGCCTGCATCGCCAAGGCACGATGTATTTCTGGCGGAATACGCACTCTGAATTCGCCGCTGTAGTGTTTTTCGGCCAGAGGTTTAGGAATTAGCTCACTGCTGGCCTGCATATCGGTTACGGCCTCGGTAACTACTTGCCGAATGCCTGCCAGAGCTTCTTCCGGAGTGGCGGCTAACCAGGACAGGGAGGGGAATTCTACGCATAACCCCACATGTTCGTTATCCTCCGGCGACCAGGTAACACGGTAGGTATAATGGTCAATGCTCATCATGAAACTCCTTCAATTTGTCAATGGCTAAAAGCACCCGTTTAACCTGATACGCTTTGGCTTTATAGAGTCCGACCTTTGTAATACCCTCACCCTAACCCTCTCCCAAAGGGAGAGGGAACTTTGTGTCGCTTTACCAACGTCGGACTCTATAATATTGATTGGGATAGTTGCAGCAAGGTGCTGGATGCAGGGGATCGTAGAAAGATGTTGATGGGTGGATGGTAATTTTTAAGTGTGCTAGTTTCACTAAAAACGACACTTGATTTCATGCGCACTTTTTATGAATTTCTACCCTGGAATTGATAGCCGCGTTTGAGTGTGCATCTTCTGCTTTATTTTTTTAATGAGAATTGTTATCATTTGCAAAAGACTTACACATCCAGGAGATACTTAATGTACGTATGCGTTTGCAAAGCTGTAACCGATAACCAGATAAAGCGCGCCATTGATAATGGCATCTGTACTCGCAGACAGTTATTTCAGTGCTTTGGCGTAGGCAGTGACTGCGGAAAATGCAACAGGCATGTTAAGGAATTGCTTGACGATCACCTGCAAGAGCAATCTATAATGCAGGCTGCATCAAATCAACCTGTCCTTAACGCCTGTTAAAAACCGAGGTATCCCATGAAAGGAGATAAAAAAGTCATCGAGCTCCTTAACAAAGCATTGGTTAACGAACTCACTGCGATTAATCAGTACTTCTTGCATGCACGCATGTATAAAAACTGGGGTTTTGCAAAACTCAATGAAAAGGTTTATCACGAATCTATCGATGAAATGAAGCATGCAGATTTATTAATTGAACGCATACTTTTCCTTGAAGGCTTGCCCAATTTACAAGATATCGGCAAATTATTGATCGGTGAAAACCCGCAAGAAATGCTGAAATGTGATTTAAAACTGGAGCAGGAAGCTATTCCACCACTGAGAGACGCCATTGCTTACTGTGAAGAGGTTAAAGATTATGTTTCCAGAGAGATTTTTGAACACATTCTGGAAAATGAAGAAGAACACCTCGACTGGCTGGAAACCCAGCTTGAATTAATTGTACAAGTAGGACTAGAGAACTATTTACAATCACAAATGTGATCAGTGCCGCCTGTTAATATTCAGCGCAATTGCACAATATATAGGAGCCAAGGTTGGTAAAGCGACCTTTGAAATACCCTCACCCTAACCCTCTCCCAAAGGGAGAGGGGACTTTGTGTCGCTTTACCAACGTCGGACTCTATATAGTGTTTTCACCTTATTCCCGGGTTTTTTAAATCTCCTCTCCTCCGTGCGCTCGGCGACCGCTCCTGCGTTGCTCTACCTCCTGCATACGTGAAGTCGTTCGGCAGGAGGGGGATGAAGGTGCGGCAGATTCGCACTTGCAAATCATAATGCATGCGATACATTATAGTTTTTTATAGCCGACAGTTCCCCTCAGTTTCAGTATAATAGCTTCCTTTTTGCTCTGGATTTACGTTCCAACTTGCAATGAGGAAGTTTCATGTCCCAAATAGCCGTTTGCGCATTATATAAGTTTGTTACCCTGGAAAACTTTCACGCTTTACGTCAACCTTTGTATGATGTCATGGAAGCCAACCAGGTACGAGGCACATTGCTGCTCGCCCATGAAGGCATTAACGGCACGATAGCCGGATCACGTGTAGCTATAGATTCAGTGTTGGACTGGTTGCGCAACGATCCCCGACTGAAGGATCTTGATTGCAAGGAATCCTTTAGCGATAGTTTGCCGTTCAATCGCGCCAAGGTTAAACTCAAAAAAGAAATAGTGACGATGGGCGTGGAAGGCATCGATCCCAAGCGTGTAGCCGGCACCTACATTAACCCTGAAGATTGGAACAGACTCATTTCTGACCCTGATGTTATTCTGGTGGATACGCGCAACGATTATGAATTTAAAGTGGGTACATTTAAAAACGCCATTAATCCAAAGACCGAAAGTTTTCGTGAGTTCCCGGACTTTGTAAAAGAAACTCTCGACACGCAAAAACATAAAAAAGTCGCGATGTTTTGCACCGGAGGCATTCGCTGTGAAAAATCCACGGCTTTTTTAAAAGAACAGGGCTTTGACGAGGTTTATCACCTTAAAGGCGGTATCTTGAAATATCTGGAAGCGGTGCCTGCGCAAGAAACTCTCTGGGAAGGCGAATGTTTTGTTTTTGATGAACGGGTAACCGTTAATTTGCAACTCGAAAAAGGCAGCTACGAACAGTGTAATGCTTGCCGCATGCCCATTACCGAAGCCGATAAGGCCAGTGATAAATATCAGCAAGGCGTTAGTTGTCCTCATTGTTTTGATAAGGTTACAGCCGACAGAAAAATCCGTTTTATGGAGCGTGAAAAGCAGATGGAGCTGGCCAGGCAGCGCGGTGAAGCGCATATCGGCGCCGATGCCGCCAAGTTGCTTGCCGCCAAACGGGAGGCTAAAATCCGGCGTCAACAACAAACGTTGCAAGCATAAAGCCGGCAGTGTATAGATAAATCATGATGAAAGCGCAAATAGGCCGGAAAGCCCCATTATTGCAAGTGTCAGATTGGGTGCAAGGCGGGCCGGTTAATTTTGACCAGTTGTCGGGCCGCGTTGTACTGGTGGAAGTATTTCAAGTGAACTGTCCGGGATGTTTCTTATATTCCTTGCCGCAGGCGGTAGACTTGTATCAACGCTATTTCGATCACGGGTTGTCGGTATTGGGCGTAGCTACAGCGTTTGAGGATTTTGATAAAAACAACCTGGAAAATTTAATCAGCCTGCTTGAAAACGGTGATGTTGTCGGTGAAACGCAAAAGATGCTGGAACGGCAAGGAAAATTAATGGCCGGCCGGTTGCCTTATCGCATCCCTTTTCCCGTGGCAATGGATCGCCTGCGCAAACGTCAAGCCGACGTGAGTCATGATGACATTGCAGCCTTTATCAATGAGCATATTCCGGACTTTGAGCAGCAGCCGGAAATTTATCAACAAAAGATACGGCAGCAAGTGCAGCAGTATTTAGACTCATTGACTTACCGTGCCGAAACCTTTGAACTTTTTGATCTCAAAGGTACGCCCTCGCATATTCTGGTGGATAAACAAGGCCTGTTGAGAGATTGTGCCTTTGGCGCTTATCCTGATCTGGAAACGCGGATACTGGATCTGTTGCGGGAATAACGGTGATAGCTTCCAGGCCTTATGCCATTGTCCCGTAGCCAAATTCAAGCATTTTATTTACAGGTAGAATCAAATTGACTGAGGTACTCGCAAAAACCATGTATGTGGCTTGACGGAGCCCTGTCGATGGGCAGTTGCCAGAAATTTTGCACGCAGCTCTTCTTAAATAACAGGAATGTGATGAAATACGACGTAATTGATGCACAAATCACCCCGGAAGGTCGTCTGGATATTTTGTCCAAGGCTGAAGTCGGTAAATTGCTGGATACCAGTCAGGGAGGACTATATAGAACATTTCGTAACTGTTCGCTGGCTGTTCTGAATTGCGGCAGCGCTATGGATGATGGCAAGGAGTTACTGGATCGTTATCCTGATTTTGATATCCGTGTTATTCAGGAGCAGCGAGGCATCAAGCTCGCAGTTAAAAATGCGCCCGCACATGCCTTTGTTGACGGCAAGATGATTAAAGGGATTAACGAACATTTGTTTGCAGTGCTGCGCGACATTATCTACGTTAGCGATGAGATCAATGATAACCCGAAATTTGATATGGAAACGTCCGGAGGTATTACTGATGCCGTATTCCACATCCTGCGCAACGCCAATATTCTGCGTCCGATGACTATCCCGAATCTGGTGGTATGCTGGGGTGGACATTCTATCAGCCGCAAGGAATATGACTATACCAAATTAATTGGCCATGAATTGGGCTTGCGCGGTATGGATGTTTGTACCGGCTGCGGACCAGGAGCCATGAAAGGACCGATGAAGGGTGCAACTATTGGCCACTCCAAACAGCGCATTAAAAACGGTCAATATTTAGGCATATCAGAACCGGGTATTATCGCTGCTGAATCGCCAAATCCAATTGTCAATGATCTGGTTATTTTGCCGGATATTGAGAAACGTCTTGAAGCCTTTGTTCGCACCGGACATGGCATTGTCGTATTTCCCGGCGGTGCGGGTACGGCGGAGGAGATTCTTTATCTATTGGGCATCCTGTTGCATCCTGATAATCAGGACATGCCGTTTCCGTTGATATTTTCAGGACCTGCTAGCAGTGAAGATTATTTTAATGAGATTGATCAGTTTATTGTCAGCACATTAGGTGAAAAAGCGCGGGAGCGATATCAGATTATTATTGACAATCCCAGTCGGGTTGCTATCGAAATGCTGGACGGCATCAAGCAGGTGCGCGCTTTTCGAAAAGAAAAGGGTGATGCCTACTATTTTAACTGGCTGCTGAAAATTGACCTTGTCTTTCAACAGCCTTTTAGTCCTACGCATGAGAACATGAGAAACCTCGCTTTGCACAAAAACCAGGCGCACCATTTGCTGGCCGCTAATTTACGCCGTGCATTTTCAGGCATTGTAGCGGGAAATGTAAAAGATGAAGGGATACGCGCCATCGAACAATACGGTCATTTCGAAATTTGCGGAGATGCCAATATCATGAAGCTGATGGATTCCCTGTTAACTTCTTTTGTTGCGCAACACCGTATGAAACTGCCGGGAAAAAAATATTCACCTTGCTATCGTATTATTCAATGATGCGTCCAGTATTTTTTCTCTATTTATGCGTCATGTGATTAAAAGCGCTAACTGAAAATTGCAGGTGCGACGAATAAACAGCTTTTTGGTAAGATGTTCCATGATTAATCAATTTGGTGAGTGAAAATGGCACAGATGAAAAAATCGGAAAACGTTCCGAAATCAATGCAGGAAAAATATCAGGCTATTGTAGAAATAACCGATCGTTTTTCCGCCGAAAATCTGAACGATGACTATGCTCAGTTGATACGTTATGCGGTTGCCGCTTTATGTAGAAAGCGTCCGTCGCCTGTTGAAACAGGAAAGCCAAACACCTGGGCCTGTGGAATAACTCATGCAATTGGTATGGTAAATTTTTTATTTGACAAGAGCCAGATACCTCACATTAACGCCAAAGCGTTGTATAAAAAATTCGATGTAGGTGAAAGTACCGGAAATGCAAAATCAAAAGCAGTTCGTACTATGCTGGGGATGTATCAACTGGATCCAAATTGGTCATTACCAGGCCGGTTGCAAAGTAACCCAATGGTTTGGATGCTGTCTGTCAATGGTATGATAGTGGATGTTCGGAGCATGCCGAGAGAAATACAAGAGATTGCCTTTGAAAAAGGCTTTATTCCTTATATACCCGATGATAAAGAATAAATATCTGATTACTGCGCTCCTCGCTGCCAATTACCCGGTTATCAAAAGCTGGGGGTTGCCAACAGCTAAGCGTATTAATTTTCCTGGCATGTCTAATAGAGCGGTTTAACCAGGCAGATTCACCTCATATAAGCCTAAACAAAGCTGATGGCAAGCTACAGACATGAAACCTGTAAATGAACAATTAATAAAGAAGATTCCTATCTCAAAAGATTATCAGGAGCATTAACGATGCAGGAAATTTTAATTGGCGGACACAATGGTGCTCAAGTCTTTATGGATGCAGCAATGGGTAATCGCCATGGCATGATTTCAGGGGCGACCGGTACAGGTAAAACAATTACCCTGCAAATTCTGGCAGAAGGGTTTTCAAAAACAGGTGTTCCGGTTTTTCTGGCCGATATCAAAGGCGACTTGTCCGGCATAACTGTTCCTGGCCAGCCGCATGAGAAAATTTCCGAGCGAGTCCAGAAAATTGGTATCACAAATTTTCAGCATCACGGTAATCCGGTTGTTTTCTGGGATATTTTTGCCAGAACCGGACACCCCGTGCGTACCACTATTTCAGATATGGGGCCGCTGCTGCTCAGTAATCTGCTGGAATTGAACGACACACAAACAGGCGTTCTTTACAGTTGTTTCAAGATTGCTGATGACAATGGCCTGTTATTGCTGGATTTAAAAGACTTACGCTCTATGCTGCAATGGATGGGCGATGAGTCAAAGGCATTGAAATCGGAGTATGGCAATATTTCGGGTGCGAGTCTTGGCGCCATTCAAAGACAATTATTGGTGCTCGAAGAGCAGGGCGCCGAGAATTTTTTTGGCGAACCAGCCATACAATTGGGCGATTTCTGTAAAACAGATTTTTCAGGCAATGGTGTTATCAGTATTCTTGATGCGACCGAGCTTTCTTCAAAATCACCGCGTTTATATGCCACTTTTTTACTCTGGCTGCTATCCGATTTATTCGAAACTCTACCGGAAGTCGGTGACGCAGATCGCCCCAAACTGGTGTTGTTTTTTGATGAGGCACATCTGCTTTTTGATCAGGCGCCCAAGGTATTGCTGGATAAAATCGAACAAATCGTCAGATTGATTCGTTCCAAGGGAGTTGGCGTGTATTTTATCAGCCAGAGTCCGCTGGATATACCGGAAGATATTCTGGGCCAACTCGGCCTCAAGATTCAACATGCCTTAAGGGCTTATACCCCTAAAGACCAACAAGTCGTCAAAAGTGTCGCAGCGAATTTCCGCAGTAACCCCAAAATAGATACAGAAGCCGCTATCCAGGAGTTGAAGACGGGTGAAGCGCTGGTTTCAGTACTCAATAAAGATGGCAGTCCTGCACCGGTTGAACGGATTTTGATTCGCCCGCCCGAGTCCCGGATCGGTCCGGTTACTCCCGGGCAGCGCGAAGAAATAATACGCCGCTCGCCTTTCAGTGGGCGCTATGAGCAGGAAGTTGACCGTGAATCCGCTTATGAATTGCTCAGGGAAAAAACAGCAAGACAAGCTGAACTGGTGCTTGAAGAGCAGCAAAAAAATCCGCAGAGAACGAAGTTTCCCACTAGAGCCAGTAATCGGCAAAGTGCCGGTGAAGCATTGCTTAAGAGTGCGGCGCGAGCAGTAGGAAGCTCGGTAGGCCGGCAGATTATTCGGGGAATTATGGGCTCGTTATTGGGCGGTCGCCGCTAAAACAGATAGTTCGTGAAGAATACACTTCACGTATTCTTTGCGGCATTATTACATGAAAAGAATTATAGAGTCCGGCGTTGGTAAAGCGACACAAAGTCCCCTCTCCCTTTGGGAGAGGGTTAGGGTGAGGGTATTACAAAGGTCGCTTTACCAACTTTGGCTCCTATATGACTAATAAGGCTGCATTCTTTTCGATTTATTTCAGCTCTAAACCGGGATAAGCAATAAGGCTTAAACTTAACTGTTTTTAAAACCATACAAGATGGACAAGTTTGTGCCGCCCGCAGCTCCTAAATCCAGAGTCATACAAGAAGGTCGATCATAACCGCAATGACCGCAGTTTTGATCATTTAATCAATCGTTATAGTAAGTCAGAACATGAATTCCCCCATCGATCCAAAAGAAGAAGTAAGACAGCAGTTGCATGATGCGGCACTCGAATATCACGAGTTTCCTACCCCTGGCAAAATCAGCGTTACTCCCACCAAGCAATTGACTAACCAGCGCGACCTTGCCCTGGCCTATTCGCCGGGAGTCGCGGCAGCTTGCGAAGAAATCGTCGCCGATCCTGCCAATGTTTTTAAATACACTGCACGCGGCAATCTGGTCGCGGTCATCTCCAATGGTACAGCCGTCCTTGGCTTGGGCAATATTGGCCCTCTGGCAGCCAAACCGGTGATGGAAGGGAAGGGCGTGTTATTCAAGAAATTCGCCGGCATTGACGTCTTTGACATCGAGATTAACGAGCTGGACCCGGATAAATTGTGTGACATTATCGCTTCACTGGAGCCGACTTTTGGCGGCATCAATCTGGAAGACATTAAAGCTCCCGAATGCTTTTATATCGAGCGCAAATTACGCGAGCGGATGAACATACCCGTGTTCCATGACGATCAGCACGGTACTGCGATCATTACCGGTGCTGCAATTTTGAATGGTCTGAAAGTGGTCGGCAAGGATATTAAAAATTGCAAACTTGTCGTCTCCGGCGCGGGTGCGGCGGCATGGGCCTGCCTGGATTTGATTGTTGAACTCGGATTCCCGATTAAAAATATCTTCGTTACCGATCACGCGGGTGTCATCTATAAAGGTCGTATTGAAAAGGATCCGCATAAAGCGCGTTTTGCCCAGGAGACCAGTGCGCGGACTTTGGCAGAAGTCATGCCCGGAGCAGATATTTTTCTGGGGCTTTCAGCAGGCGGAGTTTTGCAGCCGGACATGGTCAAAACCATGGCGCCCAAGCCTTTGATATTGGCGCTGGCCAATCCAGTGCCCGAAATTTTACCCGAGGAGGTCAAGGCGGTGCGCGACGATGCCATCATTGCCACGGGCCGTTCCGACTACCCTAACCAGGTCAACAATGTCTTGTGCTTTCCCTATATTTTTCGAGGTGCGCTTGACTGCGGCGCCACAACCATTACTCGCAAAATGGAAGTTGCCGCCGTGCAAGCAATTGCCGAGTTGGCGCAGGCTGAACAATCCGATATTGTTGCCAGCGCCTATGGCATAACTGATTTATCTTTTGGCCCGGAATACCTGATTCCCCTGCCATTCGATCCACGCCTGATGACCAGAATCGCTCCGGCTGTTGCCAAAGCGGCAGAAGAATCGGGTGTTGCAGCTCGTCCGATACAGGATATGCAGGCCTATGTTGATCGTCTTCAGCAATTTGTGTATCACAGCGGCACTTTCATGAAGCCGATTTTCCAGATTGCCAAAAGTGCGTCTGCGGACAAAAAACGCATTGTCTTTGCCGAAGGTGAAGAAGAACGGGTCCTGCGCGCCGTGCAAGTAATTGTGGATGAAAAAATTGCGACGCCCATTTTAATAGGCCGTCCGGCCGTATTGCAATTTCGCATCGAAAAATTCGGTTTACGCATCAGGCCCGATGTCGATTTCCGGATTGTCAATCCTGAATTTGATGAGCGCTACCGCGATTTCTGGCAGACTTATCTGAAAATGACGATTCGCAAAGGCGTCACTGAGCAATACGCCAAGCTGGAAATGCGCCGCCGCCATGCCCTGATAGGCGCGATGTTGATCCATAAAGGTGATGCCGACGGCATGATTTGCGGTACTTTCGGCAATAATATCCAGCATCTGCATTACATCGATCAGGTGCTGGGTAAGCGTGCAGGCGTCAATGTCTATGCCGGTATGAACGTCCTTATCCTGCCCGAATGCCAGATTATACTGGCCGACACCCACGTCAATGAAAATCCGACAGCAGGCCAGCTTGCCGAAATAACCTTGTTAGCTGTGGAAAAGATGCGCCGTTTTGGCATGGCCCCGCGCGTCGCCTTGCTATCGCATTCCAGTTTCGGTTCCAGCAATAGTGAGTCCGCGCAAAAGATGCGTACTGCATTGGCAATAATCCAGGAACGGGCGCCGGAACTTGAAGTCGATGGTGAAATGCACGGCGATGCAGCATTAAACTATGAGTTGCTGAAAAAAATGATGCCGGATGCTAAGCTGAAAGGCAGCGCCAACCTCCTTGTTTTACCCAACATTGATGCCGCCAACATTGCCTACAACCTGCTCAAAACCGCGGCAGGCTACGGTGTTGCGATAGGTCCTGTGATGCTCGGCTGCGCCAGGCCGGTTCACGTCCTCACCCCCTCCGCTACAGTGCGCCGTATCATCAACATGACGGCATTGTGTGTGTTGGACGCAGTAGAACAGCAATAATTCAGGCTTTATCTTAACTCGTCAGTCGTAAGTTTTGCCCAATTTGACATTGATTAAAAAACATGTGATTTTCTCAACAAAAGGAGAAAAACACATGCAAAATCATATTGACGAAGCGTTGAAAGAATTTGAAAGCGTTTTTTCGAGACATAGCA
>JAGXGJ010000072.1 GCA_024636875.1 Methylococcaceae bacterium
ATGCGTCTAAAGCAACTTTCGCTTTGAAGTTCGCACTGTGTATTTTACGTTTCGTACTCATTATCATACCCCTTTTATTGGACCTTTATTTTGACACTATTTCTCCTTAGCATCTGGTCTGATTTTTGGGGTCCACTATACGATATGAAACTCGCGTCAGCACTATTTGGCGGCTCATGCCCAATTCGTATTCCGACTTTAGGGAGCCTGGAGATTGGACCAATTGATTGGTGGAGGGAATGGATGCTGGAGGTGCTTTCTGTCGAAGAAGGCTACTGGTTTGTAAATCAGTTAGGGTCGCTATTCGCGGCACACCTGAATAATGAAGTGCAAGACAAGTTTGTTGCGGAGTTCAATAAGGCAGATTCGAAGTTCCGTCGGTTATTGCTTCATCTTGTGCTGCCATATTTCAGCGACATTACAACCGAAGTATTCAGTGAAGATGCTATTTCATTCATACTTGCCGATCTGAGCCGAGAAGCAAGCGTGTATTCTTATCGCGGGCATCTTCTCGGCAACACAGCAACTGAGCAATTCGTCACCGAACGCCTCTTACCGTTACTACCGGACGCAAAGCAGCCGCTTTTGAAAAACCTTCATGAAGTGCTCAGGCAGGCAGGTTCCCGTCACGGTAAGCGTTACGTTCTTGAATAGAATCGGCATCATCGTAGACAAGAAGCTTGGTGACGGCCATGAGGCGAATAAGTTGTTGTGCCATAGGATGTGCCGACGATAGGAGACGCATCATTCGAGTCATTCGTTTGATAACATAAAAAGCGAAAGTTTCTCGTTCCCAGGTTGCGCATGTGAATGAGTTAGTGGTCTGGGAGGGGACGGACACAATTGCGCAACTCCAACCCTAACAGACTCGGGTAAATAAGAATGAACCAAAGCTAAACCCTATTTTAATCAAAATAACTGGAAATAACTGGGGTCATATATGGTCCGCCCCGTAATAACTGGGGTCAGAATAACTGGGGTCAGTGCAAACTTATTTTAACGCTGTTCAAAACTAAACATTCACCATCAGCCTTGTGTCGAATGAGGATGACAAAAGCAGCGGCCTACAATAAGCTATCGATGTCCCACGATCCATGAATAACGCGGACAATTTCAATGCCGTTCTCAAGCGGAAAACAGAAAATCAGGTAATTCCCTACTGGCTGGCTACGCAAACTCTGAGCCAGACGGGTTTTGCAAACCCGTACGCAACGTTTCTGTTACGCTACGTTAACTGCATTGCAACCTGAAGTTGTTTTGAAACATCAGGGACTGGGAATAAATTTATATTTTTTCAATTATGGCTGTTTAGTAAATCCGGTTGCCTAAATCATCTTCTTCTAAATGACCAATCACATCCATGCGTTGATGAGGAATTCCTATAACATCAATGCCGTAACTCGTCACGGTATAAAAAATGACATGGCTCCCTTCGGGAAAACAATAATAACCTGGCTTGATGTCATCGCGGCGTTTTCCTATTTGCGGATTTTCTGAAAGCCATATAAAGCGGGAAATCAATGCGCGTAAATATTTATCGGCTTGCTCAATACCCCATTCTTGAAAGCTGTATAGCCAGATTTGCTCCAGATCGTTTTCTGCCAATTGTCTTAGAGTATACCTAACCGTCATTTGGTATATTTTTTATGCATGGCTACAAGAAAATCTTCTCCGTCAAAATTTTCAACCAGGGAACTGTCTTCTCCGGTTTGGAGCTTTCGTCGCAATGCGTGTAATTTTGCTTCATCTTCTTCGAGTTTGCGAAGACCTGCTCGTACCACTTCACTGACCGACTGAAATCTGCCTTCATTTATTTTTTCTACAACAAATTTATCAAAATGTTCACCTAAGGTGACTGAGGTATTTCTAGGCATAACACTATTCTCGTTAAATTAATTGTATTAAATACTAATACAATTAATTTAAGCAGGAAAGAAACTTTAGAATTAATTAGTTATGAATCTACCTTAACTCGCTTTTTTAACAGGGCAATTAGCGGGGGCAACTGGGATCAGTGCAAACTTACTTTTAACGCGGTTCAAAAACAATCATTCATCAACAGCCTTGTGTCGAATGAGGATGACAAAAGCAGCGGCCTACAATAGGCTTTCAATATATCGTGATCCATGTATAACGTGGATAATATCAACGCCGTCCTTAAGCGGAAAATAGAAAATCATCAATGTCAGTTTCAATACGATTGAGTAAGGAATAGGTTAATTCGTCACCCACCAGCCTTAAATTAATATCCGAACCATTGCGATATGTATCTTTTGCGCGTGAACCATACAGCAATGCTTGCTCAATTTCCGGATATTTCTTAAACACGCTTTGAATCGCTGTAATCGTGCTTTCCTTTAGAGCAAAGCGATTATTTGCTGTAGCGGAGTAATCACTTGTCATCCAGCAAATTCCGCATGGTCTGTTGTAGCTCTACAAACAGGGCAAAAAACGTTCTTTAATGTTGTAAGAAATTGAGCCTGCCGTTTCCTGATTGTAGGTATGGCTGGTGCGTGTTAATGGCCAATTAAACTGAGCCAAAAATGGCCATTAATTTTGAGCCTCTTTTTCAGACTTTCTTTTTAAATACTACTATTGCGTGGGTGAGAGTTTTATCTCCACCCGGCGATTCTTCGCCCTCCCCTCCCTGCTACGGTTGGAAACAAGCGGAACTGCGTCACCAAGACCGTTAACAATGATTCGGTTACTGGCGACTCCTTTTCGCTCCAGTAACTTGGCGACTGCACTTGCACGCCGTAATGAGACGATTTTATTCCATTTAGAGGCCTGAGCAGGGCTAACGCCATCCCGTATACCTTTGTCGGCATGTCCCTCAACGACGACGTTATCCAGAGGCCGTGCTTTGATAAGCGGAATAATTTTATCGATCGCTGCTTGCATGTTTGCACCGGGTGTTACTTGCCCCGGAGAAAACGAGCCTTCGCCAAGAACGAGTACACTCATCGGTTCGTGCTGAGCGGACCGTTTTTCCTCTGCAACAACTGAACTGGCTGTCCTTGATGATTTTTCATCGATCTGAGGGATAGCTGGTTCAGGAGAAGTTTGCAGCGAATGTACAGCGCTCGATTCACCCTGGTTTTGATCAATTGCGGTTTCGCTTGGCACATCCCTCGATAAAAGGCCGGAAGCGCCTGACTGTTCAGTGGATTCGGTTAATCTGTTCGATTGATTTTGCTTGGTCTCGCCCTGAAGCTGCGTTTTTGATGGTTGCAAGCCATCAACTATAACAGGACTTTGCGTGCGTCCCGCTTCCTGGGCAGTTTTCTTGAGAACGTTAGACGACTCATTCACGACTGCGCCACCCTTTCCTGCCGTTGAAGGCGACTCTCTCAGTAAAAGTATTAATAATGCTGAAATAAAAATCATGGCTGATGCCCCAAACGCTATTGAATATGAAATTTCGGTTATGTCACTGCGCATTACAAATACTCCTGATGTGGCTGGGCTAATTTAAACCTGCTCCCTGACTGGCGGATAAATCTTGGCACAACACACGTCCTTCCATTGTGCGATCATGGTCCCCTCATCGAACCGAGCCATTCTGCTCGAAAAAACGGGTTAAGGGGAAGGGGCGGCTCCTTGAGCAAAACTTTCGACTCGCGGGAACAATATGAGTAAAACCAGATAACAATAGGCCAAGAATCGTCTTTAAAACCTCGTTGGACGCTGAACTTGGACCACAGCATCCGATAAATAATACTATCTCACGTTCCTTAACAATGTCAAAGTCCTGATGGGGTATTGATGGGGTATGATTAATATTGTTGATGGCGCGGGCATTCTGTTTTTGTAACGAGTCAGATATTGACAACAATAGAGTTTCAAAAGATAATGGCCGTTTTATTTAACTCCGATATAGAGAATTGGGATACCATGGCTAACACACCACAGGCTAAAAAACGTGCGAAACAAGCGGAAAAAAGCCGTATTCGCAATGCAGGACAACGCAGCAACTTGCGTACATTTGTGAAAAAAGTTCTTGCCGCTGTTAATGCCGGCGACAAAGAAAAGGCTCAAGACGCCTACAGAACTGTAGTATCTGTTATTGATTCAGCAGTAACCAAAGGCATTATCCATAAAAATAAAGCCTCACGCGGCAAAAGCAGATTGAATTCAAAAGTAAAAGCACTAAGTTAATCGCCAATCTTCTCGCTGAAGGAGAAGATAGCTATCTTCTTAGATCACAACAGAATTGCCGAAAGGACTTAGGGCAAGCGCGCCATGCTTTGCAGGGGCGGATTTGTTGCACCTGAAAAGGTATGTTGTATTTACAACAAATAATCAGGATACAATTTACAGTGCGCTTGAACTTGAATTACAAGCGGGCAAATCTATCCCTTTTCAAAGCTGTGTCAATAAAATCGTGTGAGTTAAGCCAGTGCAGCTCGTGTTCGTAAGTCATAGTGATGGCTTTGTAATATTAATAATTACACCTGTCATCAATCGTCTAATCGTCGAGGCAACGCGGTGCGGCACCAGCTGATCCGATAAACCTAAACAAATCAGCTGGGTAAATGTCGTAAGCCGATCATGCTTTGACAGGACTCTCCTGAGCGAAACCGAAGTACCTACGACACATCTCGACTGACAGGTCAGGATAAATACTACAGCACGTCCAGTTTGGCATAGGCCAGCATCAGCCATTTAACGCCTGCTTGCTTGAAATTGATCTGCACACTTTCCTGTGCGCCGGAACCCTCCATTTGCAAAACTACACCTTCACCAAATTTGGCATGGCTGACCCTTTGGCCCAATCGATAACTTCCTGTTGTCGGTAATGATGTCGTTTTCGGCTTGGTTGCGGTAAGGGGGCGGCTGATACTGGCGCGCATTCTGACTTCCTGTATGAATTCATTGGGAATCTCGCGTAAAAATCGTGACGGCCTGGGGTAACTTTCGCGTCCGTATAAGCGTCTGGATTCGGCGTAGGTCAAATACAATTGCTGCATGGCTCGCGTCATACCGACATAACAAAGCCTGCGTTCTTCTTCCAGTCTCCCGGCATCATCAACAGACTGCTGAGACGGAAACAAGCCTTCTTCCATACCAACCAGGAAAACCAGCTTGAACTCCAGACCTTTTGCAGAATGCAGTGTCATCAGTTGTACGCAGTCTTCATAATCATCAGCCTGGCTATCTCCCGCTTCAAGTGCCGCATGGGCCAGGAACATATCCAGCTCACTGAGATTTTCTTCATTTTCCTGATCAGCGGAAAAATCAAAAAGGCGCGCTGCGTTGACTAATTCCTCCAGGTTTTCTACTTTTTCTTCGCCTTTATCCATTTTTTCTTTCTGATACAGTTCAACCAGGCCGCATTTTTCGACCACAAGTTTAACCTTTTCATAAAGTTCCAATCCTTCTGCCTGTTTATCCAGTTGTTTAATCAGTTCCAGAAAGCCTATCAGGGCATTGGTCGCGCGCGCCGTCATGGTACGCTGATTAATCAATACGATAGCGGCCGCCCACAGTGATATGCTTTGATCGCGGGCGATACAGCGCATATCGTCCAGGGTTTTGGCGCCTATGCCGCGCGTCGGCGTGTTAATCACGCGTTCAAACGACGCATCATCATGCCGATTGGACATGAGCCGTAAATAAGCCAAGGCATTTTTAATCTCTGCCCGGTCAAAAAAGCGCAACCCGCCATAAACCCGATAGGGTGTGGCCGTGGCCATCAATTTTTCTTCAAACTGACGGGACTGGGCATTGGAGCGATATAAAATGGCGGCATCACTGCGCAGTCCGCCTTCATTGATCCAGGCTCTGATGCGCTCGACCACAAAATAGGCTTCATCCTGTTCGTTAAAAGCAGCATATAATGAAATCAGGTCGCCCTCGCCCGCCTCTGTCCATAACTCCTTGCCCATCCGTCCAGCATTGTTGGCAATAATCTTGTTGGCCGCCTTGAGAATAGTGCCGGTGGACCGGTAATTTTGCTCCAGCTTTATGACCTGATGGTTCGGGTAGTGTTTTTGAAAGCTGTAGATATTCTCAACTTTCGCGCCGCGCCAGCCGTAAATGGACTGATCATCATCACCCACCACAAACAGATTATCCTTGGCGTCCGTCAATAGCCTCAGCCAGGCATATTGAATGGTATTGGTGTCCTGAAACTCATCGACATGCACTTGCCTGAAGCGCTGCTGATAAAAATCAAGTACATCCGGGTTATCGCGTAATAATTCATGTGCCCGCAACAGTAATTCGGCAAAATCCACCAGCCCGGAACGCTCGCAAAGGTCCTCGTAGGCCCGATATACTCTCAACATTTGCCGTTGATAGATATCTGCCGTCTCGATGATATGTCTGGCCCTGATGCCCTCGTCTTTCTGCGCATTGATATACCATTGCACTTCCCGCGGAGGCCATTTGGAATCGTCAAAATCAAGCGTATTTAACAGACGCTTGACAACTCTTAATTGGTCGCCGGAATCCATGACCTGAAAAGTCTCAGGCAATTTTGCCTGCTTGGCGTGCCGCCTTAACAGACGATGCGCAATCCCGTGAAAAGTGCCTATCCATAGCGTATGGGCGGATACTTTGAGCAAATCCTCGATTCTGCTGCGCATTTCCTTTGCCGCTTTATTGGTAAACGTTACCGCCAGAATGCCATGCGCCGACACGCCTTCCACCTGAATTTGCCAGGCGATACGATGGACCAGGACCCGGGTTTTGCCGCTGCCGGCGCCCGCCAGCACCAGCATGGCTTGTGAAGGCGCGGTAACTGCCTGCCGCTGGGCATCATTTAAAGGTTCTATTATTGAAGTGACATCCATGGTTTTATTGCTTGCACATTTTTTTAAGCTGTGTATATTGCTTTGGGTTCTGTAATGACGAACTGAGCCATTGCTTTTAAAATAATAACGATCACACAGAAGGGTATTAAAATGAATTTTGATTATAAACGCATGTTTAAATTTGAACACAATGTAGGCGAGAAAGAAAAGAAATACCGCTTGTTCGGCGGCGCTGCGCTAATTGTAATTTCAATTTTTACAGCATATATTTCTTTATTGCTGATTGGTCTGGTGCTTGTTGCTACCGGTTTTTCAGGCTTTTGTCCAATTAATGCCGGACTAAACAGAAACACCTGCGGTATTGGCGAGAGCCCTGCAGCGAGCGACACCCCTGAAGAAAACAACTAATTACAGGTTTAAGGCTAAAGGTTCAAGGCTAAAAAACAGGCATTTACCTTTCACCTTTAGCCTTTTACCTGATTTACTCTTCTTTACGATACTCGCCTTCCAATACATTCTTTTCAGCGGCTTTTTCTTGCTGGAAATGCCCTCCAGCCTGAATAAGATGATGTTCAATCACATATTGGGCTATTTTTTTACGTAATGAGGGAATTAGGCAAGCAAAGCCCAGCATATCGGTAATAAAACCGGGGGTTAACAATAATACGCCGCCCAGCAGAATAATGGGGCCTTCAATCATTTCATAAGCGGGGATCATTCCCTGCGCTAAATTCTCCTGAAACCGCTGTAATGTTGCAAAGCCTTGCTGCCTCAATAACCACGCACCCAACGCCGCCGTAAAGATGACTAAAAAAACAGTCGGTAAAGCGCCGATTATTGCCCCCATTTGCAACAGCAAATAAATTTCGGCAAAAGGGATAAACAGCACCACCAGGAACAACACTTGAAAAACTTTCATCTCTATACACTCGTCAAAAATCAGGAAAGATTAAAATACTTATAATTTTCGCTTTGTATCTTTAACCTTGTTTTTACAATATAAAGGCAATCCGGATTAAATTCCAGGATAATATCCACTTATTTCGTTCTAAGAAGAGCAAAAATGTCAACCAGTTATCAAATAATTCTCTGTACCTGTCCTGATAAACGCACGGCCGAGAACATTGCCCGCTTGCTCGTCAATGACAAGTTAGCCGCCTGTGTGAATATTTTACCTGGCATGACTTCTATTTATACCTGGAAAGAACAGATTGAAGCCGCCGAGGAGCATTTATTACTGATTAAGGCAAATAAAGCCTGTTATCAGGCAATTGAAAAAAAAATAAGAAAGCAGCACCCCTACGAACTTCCTGAGATAATTGCCGTCCCTATTGAAAACGGTTTACCTGAATACCTGCACTGGATTGATTCATGCCAATCTTAAAAATAATTTTTCTCTGTTTATTGTCACTGATTACCGGCTCGACTGCTGCACTGGCTGACAGCGAGTTATTGCCGCCCGAACAGGCTTTTAGGATTTCTGCAAAAGCGCTCTCTTCTGACCAGCTTGAAATTTCCTGGGTTATTGCCGATGGTTATTATCTTTACCGCAATAAAATGCATTTTGAATCCAGAACTGGACAAATCCCAGGTGTAACGCCTGCTTATCCGCCGGGTGAAATAAAGCATGATGAGTTTTTCGGTGATGTGGTTATTTACCGGAATACGCTGAAAGTCCCTGTTTCTTTAAAAACGAGCGGCGCTACTTCAATGCAACTCCTGGTGCAATATCAGGGTTGCGCGGATAGAGGTATCTGTTATCCGCCGCAAAAAAAAATCTTTGATATTACTTTACCGGCAGCCGCACCTGTTGCCAAAACCAACCCGCTTTTGCAACTGGTCAAAGGCCTTGACGGATTAAAATCAACTGCGCCCAAAGACGAATTATTGCCGCCGGAGCAGGCTTTCCGGTTTTTTGCCACAGTCAAAGACGCCAACACGCTGCATCTCAACTGGGAGATTGCTGAAGGCTATTATCTTTACCGGGAAAAAGTCGAGCTTGAATTAACTGATGCGGCTGGCGTAAAAATCGGCGATTACTCGATCCCCAGAGGCACGCCGAAACACGATGAAGCCTTTGGCCAGGTTGAAACCTTCCACAACGAACTTGGCTTTGAATTGCCGATTATTCGCGCAAACAGTTCAGCACAGACGATTACGCTGCAGGCTGGCTATCAGGGCTGCGCTGATCGCGGCGTTTGTTATCCGCCGATGACTAAAACAATCGCTCTGGATCTGCCTGTCATGCAAGGAACTGCGCAGGTTGCCAATACCATACCGGCACCAGAGCTATCCGAACAGGATCAGATTGTGCAATCCTTGCAACAGGACAGCCTGACCATGACATTGCTCAGCTTTTTCGGCTTCGGGCTTTTATTGTCGCTGACTCCGTGCATTTTTCCGATGATTCCGATTCTGTCGGGTATTATCGTGGGCCATGGCAACCATATTACCAGCACCCGGGCGTTTTTATTGTCTCTGAGTTATGTCGTAGCGTCCGCCCTGACCTATACGGCGTTTGGCATACTCGCCGCACTATTCGGCAGCAATTTGCAAGCAACCTTTCAACAACCCTGGATCATCGGGCTTTTCAGCGCCATTTTTGTCCTGCTGTCTTTATCGATGTTTGGCTTTTACAATCTGGAATTACCCAACTCACTTAAAACCAGACTGCATAATTCCAGCGTAAGACACCAGGATGGCTCACTGTGGGGAGCGGCCATCATGGGCTCACTATCCTCGCTTATCGTAGGGCCTTGCGTCGCCGCACCATTGGCGGGCGCATTAATTTATATAGGCCAGACCGGCGACACTGTGTTAGGCGGCAGCGCCTTGTTTGCGATGGGCTTGGGTATGGGTGTTCCGCTGCTGTTATTAGGCGCCTCTGCCGGAAAATTATTGCCAAAAGCCGGAAGCTGGCTTAATTCAACCAAAGCGGTTTTCGGGGTTATTATGCTGGCCGTTGCGGTCTGGATGCTGGGCCGTATCCTACCGCCTGCCATCACTCTGCTGCTCTGGGCAATGCTGCTGATCCTGCCGGCCATTTATCTCAATGCCATCGATCCGCTGCCGGCCAATAGTTCCGGCTGGCGCAAGCTATGGAAAGGAGTTGGCCTGATGATGCTGGCTTATGGCGTATTACTGCTCATCGGCTTTAGCATGGGCAACAGCAATCCGTTAAAACCGCTGCAAGGATTTGCCCTGGGCAATGCACAAGCAAACGCAGAGGCTAAAGAAGAAGGACTTGTCTTTACCAGAGTCTCGTCGTTATCAGAACTGGAAGCCCGAATCGCGCAAGCACATGACAATCATCAAACCATCATGCTGGATTTCTATGCCGACTGGTGCATATCGTGCAAGGAAATGGAAGCTTATACCTTTACAGACCCCAACGTGAAACAGGCTCTGGCTAATTTTGTGCTGCTACAAGCGGATGTCACAAAAAATTCCGGGGCTGACAAAGCCCTGCTGGCAAAATTCAAACTAATCGGGCCGCCCGCCATTTTGTTCTTTAACGCTGACAGCCAGGAGAGCCCTGCGCGCCGCATCATCGGCTACCAGGATGCCGAAACCTTTATTAAAACACTGCAGCAGGTCAAATCATGAAAAAAACAGGGCTGATTATTATTGTTGCTTTGCTGGCGCTGGTTGGCGGAATCATGGCCAAGGAATTTTTATCAACGGCTGAAAAAACCACTCCGGCGCCATTGCCTGATTTTAATCTGCCGGATGTAGCCGGTAATCTGCACAGCATCTCAGAATGGCAAGACAAAATACTTGTCATCAATTTCTGGGCGACCTGGTGTCCACCCTGCCTCAAGGAAATTCCCGAATTTATCGCCCTGCAACAACAATACGCCGCCAAAGGAGTGCAATTTATCGGAATCGCGATAGACGATCAGGATGCTGTTGAAGACTATCTGGTCTCGACCAAAATCAACTACCCGATGTTGATCGGCGGCGTTAACGGTATTGCACTGGCTCATCAACTGGGTAACAGCGTTGACGCTGTCCCCTTTACACTCATTGTTGACCGGCAAGGACAAATCATACACCGGCATCCCGGGGAATTTTCCAAAGAGCAAATAACGGAAATTATTAGCCCGTTATTAAAATGAAGTAATAAACTGAGTTATCGACATATCAGAGACAGCGTATCAGGGGTAAGCCATAATGTCGGCCTTGGTTCAACCCTTGAAACAGTCTTTAGCCGTTCAAATAAACTTGAAATGCAAAGCAGACATTAACTATAGGAACCAAAGTTGGTAAAGCGACCTTTGTAATACCCTCACCCTAACCCTCTCCCAAAGGGAGAGGGGACTTTGTGTCGCTTTACCAACGTCGGACTCTATATCAGCGGCAAAATACCGGCTTTTTGTCGCTATCTTTTGCAAAAATCATTATATCAGTATATTCCAATAGATAAATGAGTCTGAAAAAGGATAAAAATTAATCCTGATAACTCAGCCGCTTTTTAAGTCTCGTTCATTAATGGTTTTAAATAATTTAGCGCGTTCTTTTTGCAGTTGTTCAGCCGCCTGATCATCGTTTTGGCTAAGAGCAACCTTGTCCAGTATTTCAAAAGTGATGTCAGATTTCAAATAGTTTATGGCATTGTCAATGGATTTCAATTTGTCATAAGGTGTCATCATACCTTCATAGGGATAGATTTTCTTGTCCTTGCCCTTACTGTCAGTAATGGTCTTGGGGAAAAAGCAGGGACGATGGTAATTGATATAAGGAAACAGGGTGTTGTGATTGAACTCATTGATTAATGGTGCCCAGCGCTGAGGGATATGTGCATAACCAAACAGTTTCCTGACCACAGAACCATTTTTACTTTCGGCCAAAGCATTGTCATTGGTTTGCCTGGAGCGGGATTTGGTAAATTCAATCAGCAGTTTTTGCAACAGCGCAGCCACTTTGTAGTTAATGTATTCCGAGCCATTATCTGAATGGAAGCCTTTAATAACAAAGGGAAAGCAATCCAGAAGCTGCTCAATGGCAGGCATCAAATACGGTTCGCTGATTTTTTCAACCGTACATACC
>JAGXGJ010000006.1 GCA_024636875.1 Methylococcaceae bacterium
AAAAATAAGCTTACCTGTGACTAATGAGAAGTTACAATTCTTTGTGACACCATTTGGGTGAAGTGCCAGCCTCGCGCAACATAATGTTTTATCAGTGTTTTTCTGTGTAAATCTGTGGCTAACTAAGGTTTTTAGGTTAAATCGTCCCCGGATTATAGTTGGCAACACACCCATCCAAAATCTGCAAAATGAGTGAAACCCCCTGTTGAATGAGGCAAATAACATAGGTTTATCTGATTGCGTACAACTTTAAGCCAATTCGCCAGGTTTTCGAGTTACCGTCATACCACCGGCATGGACTGCCGGTAACCTGCGTACAGGGATGTATCCAGCTAACGGAAATTTGTAGCTCAATGTTCTGATCTAACTGAATAGTGATGTTTTGTTCTGCTTAAGCAGATGTAATACGATGTGGACAGCACATAATGAAATAAGGCTGTCTCTAGCAGCGGCATGCGGCTGTGTCCTCCCAGTTGCCATAGGCTGCCAGCCGCCCCCAAAAGACACCTGGTTGTACAGAGATTTTATGGTTGTGCTGCTTAATGCGCCAAACGAATATAGATAAGCCCAGTAATAGCGATAACAATTAGCAAACCCACTGTGATCGCAATAACTCTTTTTTTACGATTATCAGTATTCACCAAGTCCTCTGAAATATTTTCCAATACACTGGCGCCTTCAATTTGCGCATTAATAGCTTTATATTTGCCTCGATTATCTTTTGTGATCTGGTAAAAAACTACATCGCCGGTTACGGGCCTGCGACTCACTCCTTTTAATGCCGAGATGTGAATAAAAACATCCTTGCCACCAGCATCCGGCTTGATAAAGCCAAATCCCCGGTCTTCTTTCCATGTTTTTAATACTCCTTTAATCATTCTTTTTGACATAAAAAATTACTTGCTTGTGGTTTTAGCATGTTGATCCAGTATTTTGTTTTTCTTCGCTTTGATTAATTACGCTTGCGGCTATGCTCGAATTGTTAAAATCGTTCGCATAGATATCCGGATAGTGGTCGCGGCGCCTAAATAATTTACGCCAGGTTTCAAAAGGGCGATATTTATGGTTTTTTATCAGCAGGATAAGCGTCTATGGTATGTTTGATAACCAGGATACCAAAAAATTATGGCACAAGGAACTCATACTGTTACATTATACGGAGCGAAGAGCCTGCAAGAATTGGCTGAAAATGTTCTGATTTAAGCCATGTCAAAACGGCATGGCTTAAATCAGACGGGAAATATTAACCTAGATTTTTTTCTTTATGAGGACTTTGTCATCAATAATTAGCTCAGAGATTCCACCCAAAGCGGCATGTAAAGTACACGAAGCTTTTTTGAATCCACCTGTTTTGGCATTTTCACCCACCCAGATCAGTGTGACATAAGTTTCTTTATCACTCTTTGTTTCAGAAGGGAAGAAAACCTGTTCTCCAGTTTCATTCTTAATCGCTTCCGGACATTTTTTATTCGCCATGTCTTGTATTGCAACATAGTTTCTTATCGATGATGCTGCCTCTTTTTGTGCAACAGACGGCTCTTCCTTACTCAAGCCAACCATAATAAAGCCGATTACAAAGACCCCAATAATAGCAGCCACGATTTTCATTGTTTCAGACATATACACTCTCCTCTCGTTGTGACACAGGCAGCCGTTTTAACGACTACACAAAAAACGCTCAATAGAATTTTATGCGAATTAGCTGTATTCAGCAATGAAAGTTCATTAACTGAACGTAGTATTGAGCAGGCTAGTATTAATTCGCTTTAGAATCAATGTGTCGCATTATCTTAATTGCCTAAAACATTTCTGTTTTTCGGTTGCCTTATCGGTAATTTCTTTCATTAAGCGAAACATTGGCGTCGGTCAGGATTCACAGTCGTAGATCAGGTCTCGCCTTAAAAAGTCATAATGTTGGGCAGCATAGAAACACTGTCTTCGTCTTCACCTGCAAAGTCATTAACCGGCCTGGCTAAAACAATCTTAATCCAGGCTGCTCTGACTTTCTGATGGCCTGGCTTGTTTGGCTGCACCAGGCTCCCTTATTTTGCAAGACTTTGCTTCATGAAAAAACGCTGCCAGACAAAAACAGGATACCTAAACTTATTCTGAAAATCCTGTACTCAGGATTTTGGCGGTACATAACCCTGTGGCATTTCGTTGTTGCCTTCAAACAGAAATTTGTTTCTTTCTTCTGCAAGAAAAGCTCGGGCTTTGGGATCGAAACTGGCTAATTTATTTTCATTAATAAGCATGGTTTGCCTGCTTAGCCATTCTTTCCAGGCTTGCTTGGATATTTTTTCAAATATTTCCTGACCCTTGGGCCCGGGAAAGGGCAGTTCATCAAGGCCTTCGGCTTCTATGCCTAATTTTACGCACTTTACCAGTCTAGTCATTTTCATTCTCGTATAAGTATTGTTGCAACAGCAGTTTAACAGGTGCTGCCAAGCCTAGAGTTTTAATTTGTTCAGCTTTATACCAGACAGCTTGATTTGTTTCCATCACACTATTAATAGGGTTATTCGTTTGGATGACAACCGGCGTGAAATCCAGATGGTAATGGGAAAAAGTGTGGCGCCGGACTGCCAGTGTTTGCAAATCGACGATAGGCAGGTTTTTTATCAAACACCACTCGTGAACAGATTCAATACTGTCAAATTCCGGCAGGCTCCATAAGCCGCCCCAGATGCCTGTAGGCGGTCTTTTTTCCAGTAAAATCTGCTTGAGATTATCGCCCAGCAATAAAAAAACAAGTTGTTTGACCGGCAAGGTTTTGGCCGGTTTCGGCGTTGGCAACAGGGACACAGCCCCGGTAATTCTGGCCAAACAATGGTTCTCAAGCGGGCAATTATCGCAGACAGGTTTGCTGCGGGTACAAATAGTTGCGCCCAGGTCCATCATTGCCTGAGTGTAATCAGCCACACGATCTGCCGGTGTCAGGTGAGCGCTGATAGCCCATAATTCCTTGTTAACCTTGCTGTTTCCAGGCCATCCGGAAACCGCTTTAAATCGGGAGAGCACTCTTTTTACATTGCCATCGAGTATGGGGTGGCTTTTGCCAAAGGCGATGCTCAGTATGGCGCCTGCTGTAGAAACACCTATGCCGGGTAAGGCGACAAGTTCGTCCAGTGTTTCAGGAAAACGACGCTGTTCAACTATTAGCTGTGCGGTCTTATGCAGATTGCGGGCGCGAGCGTAATAACCCAAACCTGACCATAAATGCAACACTTCATCAATTGGCGCCTGCGCCAAACATTCTATAGTCGGGAATTTTTCTACAAACGCATTGAAGTACGGGATAACGCTTGCAACCTGCGTTTGTTGCAGCATTGTTTCAGACAGCCATACGCGATAAGGCGTTA
This sequence comes from Methylococcaceae bacterium, assembly GCA_024636875.1. Classification (GTDB taxonomy): domain Bacteria; phylum Pseudomonadota; class Gammaproteobacteria; order Methylococcales; family Methylomonadaceae; genus JAGXGJ01. The sequence continues at coordinate 3,363 of JAGXGJ010000006.1, forward strand.
TATCCTGCTGCCAGGGCAAATCTTTACGACCCTGTTGATCGAACCAGGTGAGGATACGTTGCTGGAAGGCTAACGGACGCATAAGGAGAAATGAGAAACAGGCAGGGGCGAATTCATTCGCCGAAGGCGGCTAAAGCCGCCTCCATTCTATTAACACGAGTGCAGCACCCTGTTTCGTTAATTAAGGTGATGTGTTTGTAATACATTGATATTTATAGCTATCATTGAGAGACTAATAGTCAATTCAACAGGGTGCTGCACTAGTGTTTTTTAAATAAGCCTTTTAATAAATCACCGGCACCCGGTCCCAATTTTTTATCGAACTTGTCTGCGAATTTATTGATTTTATCTTTGTTTTTGTCCACCAGTTTTTCTATTTTGGCTTTATTTTTTTCCGTTAAAAGCGCTGCTACATCGAGTGTATAAGCCGGCTTGTCGAACGTGCCTCCAACCATAATATTAACGGGTGTGTCATGGACTTGTTCCGGTTCCGTGGCGGTAGCTTCAGACTTCAAAAGTTTGGCACTTATTATATAATCCAGTTCCCCGGTTGCAAGATTTGCATTACCTTTGCCGCTGGCGCGCAGTTTCGAGGATTTGGCAACCAGGTTGTGGTTTTCAATGACGCTGTTGTTGATCGCCGCCGTGCCGCTTATTTCAGAAAATACACTTTGGTCATTTTTGGCGTCTACGGGCAAGGCCGTCCTGTTAATGAATGCCTTGCTGCTATCGATCATTTTTTGCAGATTAAAGCCTTTGATAACGCCATCTTTAAGCAGAAAGTCTAACTGGCCGTCAAGTGAGGATTTGAGTTCGTCACTAGTATTCCCTTGTCCTTGCAATTGTGTTGATGCGTCTAGAATGCCACTGATCCGGGCAGCCCCCTTATAATCTTTAAGCAGGGGTTCAAGTTGAACATGGGTTATTTTTTCGCTTACAGCAAGAGCCGGTTTTTTGTTGCGCATATCCATGCTGAGATTACCGGTATATGAGCCTTGATAAAACTGCCTAACCGACTGCTGCGTTGTCACTATGCCATTTTTCGCGCTCAAGTTTAACTGGATATCCTGCATAATCAGATCGCTGATTTTAAGCTTGTCCAGCGATAATTGGCCATCAACATTCAGTTTCCTTAATGTCTCTACGGGCAAAGCAGAAGCGGCTACAGCTATTGCGACAGCGGGACTTGTTATCGGCCTGGAAGACTTGTCGACGACAGGAGCTAAATAACGGTCTAAATCAATCGAATCCATCGCTAGATTAAATACAATAACAGGCTGGGCAAAGTCTTTAATAGTGGTTGAACCCTTGATCATACTATCATCCAGTGTCATTACCAGATTTTGCAGCTCAACCGAGTTTTCTGTCGTTAGCAGGTTAAAGTTCATCGCCAATTTACTCAGGGCATTGGCATCCTGCATAACCGGGGCTGCGATGGACAGTTGCTTCATGAATTTAACCGGACTGAACGATGCAATGGTCACCGGGCCCTGAAAAGAAGGATTATCTTTTATATTGCTGCCGGTAATTTCGGCGAGCATTGTTACATCGCCTGACTGAAGCTTTAATTCAGATGCTTTTACCGTTTGATTGCTTAGATCCAGCGCTATATCTGCGGCGGTTAGCACGGTTGTTAGCGGCTTGCCGGGTATGTTTTCGCTTTCTGTTGTCGTTTGCAGATTACTATGGCTTAACAAAAAAGTATCGAATTTTTCATCAATCGTTAGGCTGGTTCCCAGTTTGAAGGATTCCGTCAGTTTTGTTTCGGCATTAACAAGAACCAGGGAGAGATCTGCAACAAAAGGCTCATCAAAGGTAAATCCTTCGGTATTGAGGTTAATGTCTTTTAGAACCAGATGTTTTCCGGATTGCAGATCGTTCCAGTTAATCCGGGCATTTTCTATAGCAATACCGCCGATAACGACAGCAGCTGGCGGTCCGGTTTCATCCTGCTTGCTGCGCTTATTAATTGACGGTGAGGATGTGATTTTTGTAGCATTCAATTTCTGTAAATCATCCCAGTTGCTTACGCCCTGTGGATTTTTAGCAAGATTCAGAGTAAGACCTTTTAATACGATGCGGCTAACTTCAATTTTTTTTGTTAGTAACGGCAATAACTTAACCTTAATGTCACTTTCTTCCAGCGTTGCAAAGGGCTGATCTTGAAAACCAACTGCATTGCCCAGAGCCATCCTGCCTGTAGACAAGCCTGGCCATGGAAAAATCGATAATTTCAAGTCGCCATCCAATATCAAATCCCGGCCTGTCCTGTCTTTAACTACGGCGGCAATCTCTGGCTTATAGTTGTTCGGATCTATGAATAAAGGCAAGGTACAGACAACGATTACCATCAACAGAACCACTGCTGCAATGATTGATAGTATGATTTTTAACGATTTTCGCACAAATCTTTCCTCGTATTAAAAAGATGCAATGATGAACTATTATGGAATATCATTACGGGCTGTTGCTAGTTAAATTCTAGCCAGAACAATTTTACTTATAAAAATTAAAAGGGGTGTAAAGATGTTGCTTTTAGCTAAATTTGCCGGGATTGTTGTTCTTGTATGGTTTTATATGACCGCAAAAAACCAGGGCGAGCAGCCCATAAAATGGGCGATAATAGGGGTGATAGGCTATTGGATTGCGTGGTGGGTCGTAAATCTGACGGCGGTTTCCGCTTTATCAAGTTTATTTGCTAAAAATTTCACAGCCATATTTATTATTGCCCAGATACCGGCTGTCTGTGCAGTCGGTGCAGCTTTTCTAATCAGAAAAAAATTATTGGCGGACGCAGAGGCTGAAAAAAACAATCAGGACTAATTCAAAATGCGCAAGGTTCGGGCGTAAATTTGAACCTTGCGCTTTGAGCCTTAACTACAGTTTATCTGCATTTTTATCCAGATATTCAGCAACACCTGCCGGGCTTGCATTCATTCCTGAGTCGCCTTTATTCCAGCCTGCGGGGCAGACTTCGCCATTTTCTTCGAAAAACTGCAACGCATCAATCATACGCAGCAATTCATCCATATTACGGCCTAAAGGCAGATCATTGACGACCTGATGCCGAACAATGCCGCTGCGGTCGATCAGGAAGGTTCCCCGGTAAGCTACTGCAGGAGCTGCCGCTTCAACATCATAATCCTTGCAGACAGTGTGGCCTATATCGGCTGCCATGGTATAACGGACAGGACCTATACCGCCTTTGTTGACCGGTGTGTTACGCCAGGCATTGTGGGTAAAATGAGAGTCTATTGATACCGTAATAACTTCTACGCCACGGCTTTTGAATTCAGTTATACGGTGATCTAGAGCAATCAACTCGCTTGGACAAACAAAAGTGAAATCCAGTGGATAGAAAAAAACCACGGCATACCTGCCACCGGTTGCTTCAGAAAAGCTAAAAGAATCAACTATTTGGCCATCGCCTAAAACTGCAGGAACTGTAAAATCAGGCGCTTGTTTACCGACTAATACGCTCATTAATTAATCTCCAATAATATTGAAAAAAGAAAGGAAAGGGTTATGGACTAGGTTATTAACCACCTCAGTGGACTGGTCTTATTTTACACTGAAATACTCGGAAATTGTCCAGTGTTGTAATTTTAACTTGATTTTTTCTTCGTTTTAGTGATATTTTGTAATCTAAGGATTACAAGTATTGTGATCTGAAAATTATAATAATTACAAGAATTTTCTTTTCAGGAATGCTTTAACGTTTGGCGGCATAACCTTGCTGTTAAATAATTTTAGTCACTCCGTTTGACAGGATTATGTCCATGGCAAAAAATAAACATATTACTGAACCCGATGTGTTCGGTTTCCAAGTACGTATCGTAAGACGCGGAAAAGAAAGCAGTCGCTATTTTTCGCATAAATTATGGGGCAACAAGGGTAGATCTTTGCAGGCTGCAATTACCTGGCGTGATCAGATGCTGGTCGTATTAAAAGGCAGTAAAACGCGTTTCCTCAGCCCGCCAAAAAATAAAACCACCACGGGTGTTACGGGCGTGTCCAGAACCATCAAATATGACCACCGTAAAGATAAAAGCTATCTTTGTTATACCGTTTTCTGGGTGCATAATGGCAAATCCAGAAATAAAACTTTTCAGGTCGGCAACGTAGAAAAGGTATCCGCTGATGATGAGTTGCATGCTTTCAGAACAGCCAAACTGTTCAGAAGCTGCTATGAGTTTTCAATTGATAATGATCTTGATTTTTATGATGACAAGTTTAATGGGTGGAAAAAAACTCGGCTTTATGATGACGAGAATTTAAATGCAGTGTATGGTTATTAATCACGTCAATCTAACTGCCGACATACTCGACTTTTACTTTAGCCAGTCCATTTATACCTATTTTTTTTGCGGCTCCATGGGATAAATCAATTAATCTGTTTTTTTTGAAGGGGCCGCGATCATTAACCAAAACGATGATGGAGCGTCCGTTATGAAGATTGGTTACCCGTACTTTACACGGTAAGGGCAGCGTTTTGTGCGCTGCTGTGTAGCCTTGTGGCTTAAAGCGGGTTCCCATGGCAGTGCGATTCCCTGATTCATAGCCATACCATGAGGCAATGCCACGCTCCCTGTACCCGACTGCTGAAGCCATGGGATAGTAAGTTTTGCCTTTTACCTTGTAAGGTCTGTTATACGCTGCTTTATGCCGAGAGCCATGATGACGGGAAGCTTGCGGCGCTGTTGCTGCAGGATGTATTAAAAGGGGCTCGGATGCACAACCGCTAAACAAGCCGGTTAATAGCAGCATCAGGCCAAGTATTCCGGTTCGTGAACAAGTCCAGATACCATGAAAATGGTGCGGATGGCGCATCAGCAAGTGCCCACCGGTTACGGTCGTGTAGTATGACTACCCAACCCAGTCCTGCAGCAGTTGTTATTGGAAATAGTGTTCATTACTTTCAAATGTACAATCCAGGATTAACAGGCTAATTTTCTGAAATTAGCCGTGGTTTTAACGGCTCGACATCAATTTCAAAATCCATCCTTATGCGTTTTGCGACGGCATTAACTTCCTTCTTGTTTTTAAAGGGTCCGGCGATAACATGATAGGCGTTGTCTTTTCTGACTTTACGCGCCGGAATGATCGGTCCCTGATGATTGAGCATTGTTGCCAGTTGTTGCGCCTCTGTCTCGTTATCGAAGCTGGCCACCAAAGCCGACCAATCGCTATCCTTTAATTCCCCAACAACAGGCTGTTGATAAAGCTGTTCAGGATGCTCAAGCTGCACAGCGTTTGCCGCTATGTCTGCCAGGTCCTGGCTTTGCGTAAGAATGGGTGTGGGAATGCCATCCGCTCGTTGAATAATGCGGTCAACCTTTTTCCAATCGATATCAACCTTTCTTTTAGAACTGATTTGACGTAACTGTTTCAATAACTGTTTTTTTAGCCGGGATTTCTTATATGCCCATTTTGGCAGCGGATCATTGGCTTCAAGATAAAGCATATCCTGATCCCAGGCAGTCAGATAAGGCTGATGAATTATCTGTACCGGCATTCCTACTGGTGCTTTCTTGAACAACACTTCAATATCCTCTGGATAAAGCTGCACACAGCCGTGGCTAATCTGCATACCAATGCCATAAGGTTTGTTGGTGCCGTGGATCAGATAACTGGGAAAACCGAGACGCATTGCATAAAGCCCCAATGGATTATCGGGGCCTGCGGCGACAACTCTGGGTAACGAATCGCCTTTTTGTGCATACTCTTTGTGAATAGAGTCGGGCACAACCCAACTCGGGTTGGCTTTTTTGGCTACTATGGTAGTTGACCCCAACGGCGTACTCCATCCTTGACGACCGATACCAACGGGATAAGTGAATACCTTGTCTGGCTGCTGTTTAGGATAGTAGAACAGCCGCATAATCGCCAGATTCAGAACAATACCTTTATGGGGGGTATCAGGAAGAATAAATTGTAAAGGCAATAATACACGGCTGCCCGGTTCAGGTGTCCAGGGGGCAATGCCCGGGTTGGCTATACTAATGTCGTTATAACCAAGGCCAAAATGCCGCGCAATATCAGACAGTGTGTCATCTTTAAACGTGTTGACTGCGGCAATCGTACCGACCATATTTTGACCGTCGGTTAACTGAAATTCATGTGTTTCTATGGCTTTTAATTCGGCTCCCGAGTGAATTTCAGGAGCGGCGATGTTTTCACTTACATCGGGAAAAAATACCAGATGCTGACAGCCACTGATCAAAACACTGAACAGTATTACTCCTGACAATTGGATAAGCGGTGATGTCGATTTTTTAAAGTCTGGCATGTTCATTTGAATTTTATCAAGGGGCGTATATTGACGCAAATCGTCGATATAACTATATGAATATTTGTAACTTTGAATACTTTAACATAGAAAAACTTAATGCCAGATGAATATGTTTCAGCAATAAAATCGAACGCAATAGCTCTGGCGGCAGTTTGCTTCCAAAATAGGACAAAACAGGATTTCTGCTAAAAACAAGTTATAGAGTCCTGAATTGATTAAGATACATTGGCACAGGCATATTGAGTGTCTGGCAAACTAAAAAACGAGATAACACACTTGGTGTTTTGTTGTAACGAATCTAATGCGTGTTTTGTTGTAACGAATCTAATGCGTGTTTTGTTGTAACGAATCTAATGCAGAGACGAGGCGTTCTTTCAAATCCTCTTTATTTTTCACTGCTTGTTTTCCAATACGGTTATTCTTTATCTCATTCGCTGCGAGACAGGAGTCGAGTAGTCCCCAGAAGCGATAGTGCATGTGTTTTCACGAAGCGTTAGCGTAGTGAAAATGCAGGCTTTACGAAATCGCGTCGAGTCATTGG
>JAGXGJ010000073.1 GCA_024636875.1 Methylococcaceae bacterium
CCGCCCCCGTTCACCCAGGCCCAAATCCCGTAGGACGGGCCGAAGTCGATTGCCAGATCGGATTTTCCGTCTGTGTTGTAATCGAACGCCGTGACGGAACTGGCCGAGAGCGAATGAATCTGGCTCCAGCCGCCTCCGTTCATCCAGACCCAAATCCCGTTGGACGGGCCGAAGTCGATAGCCAGGTCATCCAGCGACATGCCGGGTGTTGTCCCGGAAGTTGGCCAGCCCAAATCTTTCAGAAGCCCTACGGTCACCGGCCCTGGATCGTGAATAGATGAACCGGCTGAAATGGCATAAACCATCAACCGATTAGCCGTCGATCTAAAAGTAGCGTAGTCAAGGTGCGCATAACTGGAGCCTGGCGCCCACTCTGATGGAGCATATATTTTCACTGGCTGCCCGCTATTCGCCTTCATGGCATTGCTCCCATGGAACCAGATGTTATCTGATGTCAAGGCACTGCCAAGCGCTGTGGAGGGATTGCCATAAACACTCGTGTTGATGAGCTGATTTCCCGCTCCATCTGTTATAAAAGTGTCATAAATATTAGGATAACCGTAAACTCCCCAAGCGCCGGTCCCATCAGAGTATTGCATCGTGCCGGAGGAAAAGTTGAGGCCGTGGGCCATTTCATGTAAAACGACGGACATCAAGTCAGACTTGCTGACCGGTGTCTTTCCATCTGTCCCGAAGTACCAGGAAAATTTGCTATTGTAGGTAAGATGCAAATCAAACTTACCTGTACCTGGAGATAGATCCTGGCCCGCTAACGCATTCGCCAGAGAACTTTTATACCATGTATTCGAGCGAGGGGCGTTGGCAAAATCACGAAATTGATTTTCCCCGCCAGAATACCCTAAAGTGCTGTCTGAACTTAATTGCGCCCAGCAAGCTTCGATTGTGATCGGAACCGACGACCGAATGATGTTAGCCCAAATATTGGCTGCTGCGGTAAAAGCTGCTTTAGCCTCATTGGGAAAAGTGTAACATGGCTCACTGAACACGTCGGTCGAGCCAGCAGATAAATAGGTAATGTCGAATATTGCGCTTGCGGAAACAGCGGGACCAGCCGATATCTTAGGCGCTGGGACATGGACCACCGCAGAAGATGGATTGGGATCCACCACCACGACTAGAGGCTGCCCGGCATTGTGGAGCGTTTTGCCATCCTCAGAGAGCCAAGGGATCAAAGGCGGTGGGACGAAATAATCACCTGAAACATCAATGGCGGGTTCCTGAGCGCCTTGGGACGGTAACGCATATAACGCGAAAAGGGTTGCAACTATAAAGAAAAAAGAAATTTTTAACGTCGATTGTTTGTTCATGATTCTAGATTCCCTTGTCAAAAGCTTAAGGAAATGGAATAGTTAAAATATATCCATCAGTTGGAGATCATAAGAGAAACGTACTGGATTAGTAATTTACGTTTGGTGAGAAGTAAAAGAAGACTCCATTAAGATGGATAATCAGTCGGCCATCTTTCAGACGTATATATTCCTTAAATCCAGGCAAATCACAATTGGTTTTGATCACCTGAATTTCTTCCTCCTCTATTCCTAAATTCTGCGGGGTGGTGCGGTAGGATTTACGAAAATAATCACCCGCACTCATCTCCTTCTTTACAAAAGACACATTGAGACATGTCTTTCCATCAAAAGTGATCTTGTTATCATCAATATCAAGCGGCTTGAATAACATGTCGCACGCCTCTTCTTCACTCCAAACTGAGCCTTCGCCTTCGCCCACCTTATAATCGTTAATAGTCCACAAAACCCGCATAGAAACCCCTCTACCTATTGAGGTTGGCGAGGACTGTTTTTTAGGTTCCGAATCCGTTGAATGCTCCTTTGAAGGTGCAGCAACTAGCGATGAACTCCATTCGAGAAACAATACCAAAACGAGTAAGATGGCATATAAATGGAAAACAATGGGGAAAACAATGGTGAAAACAATGGGGTCAGACTCGATTGATTCTGGAAATCCGTTTAACTTACACCGATTTTGTAGATTATTTTTCATGACGCACTCCTTATGGGTTGTTGATTGTTATTTTCTTTTTCATAATATTGAAATAACTTATCCTGGCATCCGGACACCAATCTATTTTCAGGCCAAAAAAAAAGCCGGACTACCTCCTATGACTTTAACGACATCATATTCGGCAGTCCGGCTTTCCGTTTAGATGGGACCCGAGACTTTCTGTCCCTACCTTACAATAGGTTTGGCTTTAATACATAGGCAATATAAGTATCATAAAATTAGTAATATTTCTACTGAGGATTTAAGTCAACTTTTGCATGCTCTCGATGGCGGCGACACCGCCGCGCACCCTGCCGCTCTATCTCAACACACAACACAGCGCGTAGTCAGCTATAGTAAAGCCTTCAAAAAAGAAGCGGGAACCCTGAAAATAGAGCCTTTTAACAAGAATTGACTGGGGTCAGAGTGAAATTAATTTCTCATATAATCGGGTTTATGTTAATTAACCGCAGTGGACAACACTTTTTTGCCTCATACGCATCAACTTAAAGGACGGGAGTTTTGTTGTGATATACTTCGGTTTAGTTTTTACGAGTTAGCAGAAATAAAATGGCGACGATTACGTTTGATACATTGAAATTCGCCAACACCATGAAAGAAGCCGGTGCCACGGCTCTTTCTGAAGTGCTGGAGATTAATTTAAAGGATTTGGCAACCAAGGAGGATTTACACCGGGAAATCGAATCTTTGCGTCGCGATATGGACGCCCGTTTTATCCAGACGGAACAGTGCCTAGTTATTAAACTAGTAGTTCGTCATTTTAATTATGACGGATAAAACTGGAGTAGCTATTCAGTCCCCCTCTTTGAAAAAGAGGGGTTAGGGGAGATTTTTTAAATAAATCCCCCTCAATTCCCCTTTTCCAAAGGGGAAAGTGAATATGCGACTGCTGACTAACTCTAATTTTACACGACAAAACAATGCTGACTGAGTACTAGGTGGTCTAATGGCATTTTCTATTGGCATTGTTGCTGCGTTGGTATAACTTTTACGCCCATACTTAAGCGTATACACCAACTTCAATCCGGACGTTTTTCTCATTTATCCAGGCAGAATCCCATCGAGGCCAGACATCGCCACATTAGCTATATTGCTTAAAACCTTTATCGTGAGCTATATTGCTTAAAACCTTTATCGTGCCTGGTTGGAGAATTGATCCTGTTATTTTTTGTTATTATTGGTGACTTGTATTGCCAATCCTTTATAATCGCATCAGCAAGTTTTCATAAAGATCAGGCCAAGGAAATAAAATGAAACAATTTATTCAGGATCTCGCAGAAACAAATCGCTATCAGGCAACGAATTTGTTGCGCATACTAAGAGAGGTTCAAGCACGCTTTCATTACATTCCGGAAGAAGCGATAGAGCAGATAGCCGGGTTGTTAAACATATCCCGCACCCAGATTATCAGTGTTGTTGACTTCTACAGCTTTTTTCATTCAACACCCAGAGGTCAGTATGAGCTTCTGATCAGCGATTCCATTACCGATCATATGTTAGGCAAGCAAAGTATAATTGACTATTTGTCTGATAAACTGAATGTGGCCGTTGGTGAAGTCCGCGAAGATGGAGTGGTTAGTCTGGATAACACCTCGTGTACCGGCATGTGTGATCAAGGCCCTGCCGGCCTGGTGAATGGCTATGCCTTGACGCGGCTGGATCGTCCCCGAATTGACCAGATTACCGATTTGATCAATCAGCAAAAGCCGCTGGACCAGTGGCCCGCCGAGTTATTTCTGGTCGAGGATAATATCCGCAGACCCACCCTGTTGCTTGATCAACCCATCCAACCGGGAGCTGCTCTAAAGGCGCTGTTTGAACGTGGCGGATCAGAAACGTTAGCTGAAATCACCCAATCCGGGTTGCGTGGACGCGGAGGCGCCGGCTACCACACTGCATGGAAATGGCATCTTTGTTATGAAGGGCCTGAAGAGGATGCATTTTGTGATATTGATGCCCAAAAGCAGCAACAGCGCTATATAGTCTGTAATGCCGATGAAGGTGAACCCGGCACTTTTAAAGACAGGGTGCTGTTAAATTCTTATGCGCATCAGGTGTTTGAAGGCATGACCTTATGTGCCGGGATTATCGGCGCTCAACAAGGCTTTTTGTATTTGCGCGGCGAATATCTGCATCTTTGCGACAAGCTGCAAAGCGTGCTGGAGGAGCGCCGGCAGGCCGGTTTATTGGGCAACAATATTCTCAAGGAAGGTTTGAATTTTGACATTGAAATCTGTCTGGGGGCGGGCGCCTATATATGCGGCGAAGAATCGGCATTAATTGAATCGCTGGAAGGGAAAATGGGTATTCCCCGTAATCGTCCGCCTTATCCTGTCACTCAAGGCTATTTAGGCAAACCCACGGTCGTTAATAACGTTGAAACCTTTATGGCGGCGGCAAGTATTGCTATAAACGGCGGCGACTGGTTTGCCAGCGTCGGTACTGAAAAATCAAAAGGCACCAAAATCCTGAGTATTTGCGGTGACTGTTCTCGTCCCGGTATTTACGAATATCCTTTTGGCACATCGATCCAGACTGTCCTGAATGATTGCGGGGCAAGCGATGTCCTGGGCATTCAAATAGGCGGGCCATCGGGTACGTTTATTTCTAATCACGAATTTGACCGTAAACTGGCTTTTGAAGATTTAGCTACAGGCGGCTCATTTATTGTGTTTAATAAAAGCCGGAATATTCTCGATATTGTTAATAATTTCACGCATTTTTTTGCCCACGAAAGCTGCGGCTTCTGTACGCCCTGCCGCGTTGGCACAGCGTTATTGAAAAAACAGCTTGATAAAATTATTGGAGGCCATGGCTCAGCGGGCGATGTTGTCGTGCTGGAAGAATTGTGTCAGCTGGTAAAAAGCTATAGCCATTGCGGACTGGGACAAACGGCGGCGAATCCGATATTAACCACGTTGGAACGCTATCCCGATTTGTATCAAAGTCGATTAAAAGAAATCAGTTATGAACCGGGATTCGATTTGGATGGCGCATTGGAAACAGCGAGGCGCATGGCCAATCGGAACGATGCCGGTGCGCATTTGGCTCAAATAGAGGCGAACGAACATGAGTAAAAACATTACCATCGACGGAAAAACCATTCCTTTTGAAGACGGGCAGACCATTATGGATGCGGCGATGGCAGCCGACATCTATATTCCGCACTTGTGCCATCAGCCGGAATTCACACCTCATGGCAGCTGCAAGCTGTGTACGATCAAAGTGAACGGGCGCAACTGTACTGCCTGCACCTTTCCGGCTATGGCCGGCCAGGAGGTGCTCAGTGAGACTCAAGAGCTGATTGACGACCGGAAAAAAATCACCCAGATGCTGTTTGTGGAAGGCAATCATTTTTGCCCGGCCTGCGAAAAGACCGGCAACTGCCAGCTGCAAGCCGTGGCTTATCATTTGAATATGCTCGACGACCACTTTACACATTTTTATCCAAGCCGGGAAATGGACGCCTCTCATGCCGATGTAATGATTGACCACAACCGCTGCATTTTTTGTACACTGTGCGTTAGAGCAAGCCAGCAAAAAGATGGCAAAGATGTGTTTGCCATCAGTGGCCGCGGTATTAATAGACACCTGATCATTAACTCTGAAAGCGGGCTGTTAAAAGATACTGATTTAGATGCCACAGACCAGGCCGCACACATTTGCCCGACCGGAGCGATTCTGATTAAACGTACCGGTTATCAAGTGCCGATTGGTGAACGCATTTACGATCATAAAGAAATCGATCAAGTCAGTTTGGAAACGGAGCATCATCAACATGGCGAATAAAATTAGAGTAGCAACCACGTCGCTGGCGGGTTGTTTTGGTTGTCACATGTCATTTCTCGATATTGATGAGCGCATGTTGCAGTTGGCGGAAGCCGTTGAATTTGGACGCTCACCGATTAACGATATAGAGCACTGCACAGACTGCGACATTGGATTGATTGAAGGCGGCGTGTGTAATTCCGAAAACGTGCATGTGTTACGCGAGTTTCGAAAAAACTGCAAGATCCTGGTTGCTGTAGGCGCCTGCGCTATTAACGGCGGAGTGCCGGCATTGCGTAATTATATCCCTCTGGAGGAATGTCTGAGTGAAGCTTATCTGGATGGCATCGGCGTGGAAAATCCGCAGATTCCCAGCGACCCGGAGCTGCCATTATTGCTGGATAAAGTCCGCCCGATTCACGAAGTCGTGAAAATTGATTACTTTTTACCCGGTTGCCCGCCCTCAGCTGACGTGTTCTGGAAATTTCTGACCGATTTGATTGATGGACGCGAACCTTCATTGCCCTATGAGTTGGTGCATTATGATTAAAATGAATCGATGGGAAGATGCGGTTAATACCAACTTTTCTGGCAAACTCGCCTGATATTCAACAGTTAGACATTTATGAAACTCCAATACCTTGGCGATGCTCGTGATGCCTTCAAGTGGGACTTATTGCACTGGATATGTACGAAGGCGTCACCAGGTTTCGACAAAATGGTTTTCGTGCCTATGTTGACCCCGGATATCGAAAGCTCGAATGATGGGCAAACTTCACATCTGCGCTTTGAGTGTAGAGGTTTCATCCGCCCTTTCCTTGATTCGCTAAAAAATGAGCCTCGCTCTCTGAAGTACATTTCTGCCCTTAGGGCAACCGAGAAAAACCCTCCAACATTTCAAGTTTCACTGTTCGCTCCCACAAAACACATTGGCACCGGCAAACAACGGGCAGAATATTGGACAGGTTTTGAGCCCGAAAAACTTGAAAACGCACTCGTATTTTTTGACCCTGACAACGGTTTTGAAACAAAGACTCAGCATGGCGCAAAGTGGGTACTCCACTCAGAGTTAAAACACTTTCTTTTTCGACTACCTAAAACATCAGTCGCCATTGTTTACCAACATCGCCCTCGCAGGAAGTGGAATGACCTTTTCTCCGACCTAAAGGATAACTTGAGCTATGCACACACTGCGGTTGCAGCCTATGAAGGTAATCTTGCGTTTGTTGCAATGGCTGGCAATGAGTCGACTGATAGGCGCATCTTCGCCGCAACCAAAGGCTACGCCGATGAACATAGCGTTGTATGTCACACGTTGCTAAGGGGTGCCCATGCCTAACATTGCGTTCGATAATGTTGGGTTACGCTATCGCTAACCCAACCTATAAATTAAGAGAATTAATATGTACGAACAATTAGAAACAGCCGAAAGCAGAGAAAACCTGAAACGCGTCGTTGTTGATCCAATTTCTCGCGTCGAAGGCCACGGCAAAGTCACTTTATTGCTGGACGCAGACAATAAAGTCCAGCAAGCACGGCTGCATATCGTTGAATTTCGCGGCTTTGAGCGCTTTATTCAGGGCCGGCCGTATTGGGAGTTGCCAGTTCTAGTGCAGCGTTTATGCGGCATTTGTCCTGTGAGCCATCATTTAGCGGCGGCTAAAGCCATAGACCAATTGGTCGGCGTCGACCCTGAAAACCTCCCTGTTTCAGCCGATAAATTAAGACGCTTGCTCCATTTTGGGCAATTGTTCCAGTCCCATGCCCTGCATTTCTTTCATTTATCCAGCCCTGATTTATTGTTTGGTTTTGAAAGCGATATAGCCAAGCGTTCTGTCATTGCCGTGCTGGGTGAATATCCAGACCTTGGTGTTCAGGGCGTAAAGATGCGTAAATACGGGCAGGAAGTGATACGCATGATTTCCGGTAAGCGTATTCATGGCACCGGGGCGATTGCCGGCGGCATGAATAAATCATTAACCAAAGCCGAGCGTGATTATTTGCTGGAAGATATAGATCAGATGATCGAGTGGTCTGAAGCTTCGGTCGCACTGATAAAAAAAGTGCATTGCTCCAGCCTGCCCTATTTCGATGACTTCGGCACCATCCGCTCCAATTATCTGGGCTTAATCAAGCCGGATGGCGCCTTGGAGATTTATCATGGCGGCCTGCGCGCCAAAAATGCTAATGGCGAAACGCTTATAGATCATATCGATTATTGCAAATATAACGATTATATCCATGAAGAAGTCCGCTCATGGACCTACATGAAATTCCCCTATCTGTTATCTCTGGGCACGGAAAACGGCTGGTATCGTGTAGGACCGCTGGCACGGGTAAATAATTGTGACTACATTAATACACCTTTGGCGGAAGCCGCTCGTGTGGAATTTAAAGCGCACAGCGGCGAAGCGATGGTGCATAGTACGCTGGCGTTTCATTGGGCGCGCATGATTGAAACCTTGCATTGCGCCGAAAGCATTAAACTACTGCTCCATGATCCCGACATCATGGGCCATGATTTAATGGCACAAGGCGAAAAGCGTTATGAAGGCGTGGGCGTCATTGAAGCGCCTCGTGGTACATTATTCCATCACTATCAGATCGATGAAAATAACATCGTCACCAAGGCCAATCTAATCGTATCAACTACCAGCAATAACATGGGGATGAATGAATCGGTGCGGCAGGTGGCGGCAGAATATTTATCAGGCCGGGAATTGACCGAACCCTTATTGAATAATCTGGAAGTGGCGATTCGCGCTTATGATCCTTGTTTGTCCTGCGCAACTCATGCCGTAGGAAAAATGCCGCTGCAGCTTGAGTTGATTGATGCTGAAGGCAGGATGATTGATAAACTGGTCAAACACAGTGACGGAGAAATCGAACGGACTAGTAATGGTTAAACCGGTGCTATTGTTTGGTTATGGCAACCTCAGCCGTGGCGATGATGCATTGGGTCCGTTATTGCTGGAATATGTCGAAAATCACTTTGATCTGGATGGAATTGAAATACTGAGCGATTTTCAGCTGCAGATTGAACACGCGCTGGATTTGGAAGACAGATCATTAGCCTTATTTGTTGATGCCTCCGTTTCCTGTGTCAATGCCTTTGATTTTACCGTGCTTACACCGGCCAGAGACAAAAGCTACACCACTCACGCGATGAGTCCTGCCGCGGTTCTGGATGTATATCAATCGATAAAAAAACAAACACCGCCGCCATGTTTTCTATTGAGCATAAAAGGGGAAAAGTTCGAACTGGGCGAAGGCTTAAGTCCAAATGCTGAACAGCATTTAGCACAAGCGTGTCAATTTGCAGCAGAATTATTGCATAATAGGAATGTTAGAATATGGCGGCAACTGGTAAACAGGAAACAACAAATCTGCGTAAAACAGACAGGCATTAGTCCAAAGGATGCAAGGCAGGACAGCCATGCATGACAAATCTGCCAGGAGCAGATTTGCACTGGCCCGAAGGGTGCATGGCAGGGACAGCCATGCATGAGCTCTCTTTGCTCGAAAATGTGCGGGAAATACTCGAAAACCATGCGCTGCAACAAAACTTCAGCAGGGTAACTAAAGTGACTTTGGAAATCGGCAAGCTATCCTGCGTTGAGCCTGAAGCACTACGTTTCGGTTTTGATGTGGCCATGAAAGACTCGCTGGCAGAAAATGCCGAGCTGATTATTACCGAACTCAATGGACTTGGGCTTTGCCGGCAATGCCAACAGCAAATAGAAATGGAAACCTTGCACGATCCATGTATCTATTGTGGCAGCCCTTTTGTTACCGTGATTCAGGGTGCTGAAATGAAGATTAAAGACTTGTGTGTTATCTAATCAACAAGTTTGCAGGCTGGGATGGAGCGCTAGCGTAATCCTGACAATCAGTCCACTTGTGCCGGGATTCACTTTGTTCATCCCGGCCTACAACTCTTACAGGTTTATTTATGTGCGGAATATGCGGTTGCGGTCAAACTAATAACACTACGAAGCTGAAATCTGTACTCGGGCAGAATCGGCACCTTATCAAACATGAGCACAGCCATCACGGTCATGTCCATGGCCATCATGAAACCGAGCGTCTGGTTAAAGTTGAGCAGGATTTGCTCAGTAAAAACAATGCCTACGCTGAGCAAAACAGAGCTTATTTTCAACAGCATCATATTTTTACGCTGAATCTGGTCTCAAGCCCTGGAGCAGGTAAAACAACGCTGCTGGTTGAAACTATTAAAGCTTTAAAAGGCCGTTTTCCGATTGCAGTCATTGAAGGCGATCAACAGACCGAGCATGATGCCGATCGAATCAGAGCCACCGGCGTACCTGCCCTGCAAATCAACACCGGCCGCGCCTGTCATCTGGATGCGCACGGCATTGGTCATGCGCTCATGGTTTTGGGCGTCAAGGATCACAGTCTGCTGGCAATAGAAAATGTCGGCAATCTGGTGTGTCCATCTTCATTTGATTTGGGGGAAGCGCATAAGGTGGTGGTATTGTCGGTGACCGAAGGCGATGACAAGCCGATCAAGTACCCGGATATGTTTCATGCGGCAGATTTAATGCTGATCAACAAAACCGACTTGTTACCTTATGTCGATTTTGATGTGGAGCGCTGTATTCATTATGCCAGACAGGTCAACCCCGAAATCCAGATCATAAAACTGTCAGCGACTAAAGGTGATAATTTTTCAGCATGGACAGACTGGCTTGCCCAGCGGATCTAACGCTGATAATTTGTAAAGGTCTGAATATGATCTGACATATCAAAAAGTATCCTTTGCCGGTAAAATACAAAGGAGTCTACCTGGATTGTGGTTGTAGATTAGATTTGTCAGTTGCAGATGAAATTATTTTGGCATTAAAAAGTGTAGAGCCGTTGAAGGGAATTCACGAGGCACAGCTTTTGACCTCTATGAAGCTGGCGAGCATCAATCAAGGCTTCCCAATCAACTTTAATGTAAAACTATTGAAGCCAAGGATTAAAAAGCTTGGTTTTATGAATCGACTCAATATCGCGCATGAAGTCAATACAGTAATATCTTCATGGTCTTCATAGTCTTCATGGTAAAAATAAATGACATTTTTTTGAATCAGCACCCCTGGCGCATTGGTTTGATGTTTCTCAATGAATTCGCGTTGCGTGAGGAACTTAGAACAGACCTGTACCCACGGTTCAGCGGGTAGATGAAGGCTGCGGACTCCTCTGACTCGATGTTAGAGGCAACTGATACAATGTGCCTTGTTGCCTCTAACCGTTAACTCTTTGGTAAAAAAGATTTCGATTACCAGGATTTGTAAGGTAAAAATTTACCGTTCATGGTGATGACGACTCGATCGCCGGCAGGGTTTTCTTCTTTGCCGACCGTCATGCTGAAATCTATTGCGCTCATGATGCCGTCTCCGAATTTTTCATGAATGATTTCTTTCAAGGTTTCTCCATAAACGCCGACGACTTCATAAAGCCGGTAAATGAGAGGGTCTTGGGGTATTTCAAAAGACCATTGTTTATAAGGAAACATTTCCAGGGCGGCTTGAACTTCGGTAGGCAGTTCCAGAATGGCGCAGAGCTTTTCGGCAATTTCTTGTTTCATGCTGTTCATGCCAAGGCAAGCCGAGGCCAGCCAAACTTCATCGACGCCGATCTGACCGGCAATGGCGGTCCAAGTGAGTTGTTTTTTAACTTTTGCCGTAATAATGCGGTCTGTCATTTGTTCCTTGGTTAACACGGAATCGGCTTTACAGGATGACGGTGTTTGTGTCGGTGCGGTTTTCATTTTAGAGTCCTCTATTTGTTAACTTAATCAA